>JBKJKD010000304.1:0-6733 GCA_046597635.1 Ferruginibacter sp.
GGTGCCAAATATGGTATTTCATTCCCGGTTTTTGCAAGAGCAAGTTTTGGAACAAAGGGTGCCAACATTCCGGCCATGTTAAGGGCCATTGTTGCCTGTGGCTGGTTTGGTATTCAAACATGGATTGGTGGTTTTGCACTCTATCAAATGTTTCGCTTGTGGGTTCCGTCTTTGGAAACCCTTCCACAAATTTTTCCGGATGCTTTTCAATTACAAACCGGTCCGGCCATTTGCTTTTTTCTTTTTTGGTTGTTGAATATGTTAGTGGTCTATCTCGGTGTCGAAAGCATCAAAAAATTATTGGTGTTCAAAGCTATCTTTTTACCATTGGCAGCATTGGCATTATTATTCTGGGCCATCAATGCAGCAGATGGTTTGGGTCCTATTTTAAAAACGCCTTCAAAGTTTGCAACAACCTCAGATTTTTTTCACTTCTTTTTTCCTGCACTTACCGGCATGGTTGGTTTTTGGGCAACACTATCACTCAACATCCCCGACTTTACAAGATATGCCACATCACAAAAAGCACAGGTAAACGGTCAGGCCATTGGTTTGCCCACATCCATGACGTTGTTTGCTTTTGTGGGTGTGGTGGTAACTTCCGCTACTGCCATTGTTTTTGGCACTACTATTTGGGACCCTGTTGTATTGGCCGGAAAATTTGAAAGTAAAGCCCTCGTAAGTGTTGCCATGATTGGGGTGGCCATCTCAACATTAGCCACCAACATTGCTGCTAATATTGTGAGCCCTGCCAATGACTTTGCCCATTTAGCACCCAAAAAAATAAATTTTAGAACAGGTGGTTATATCACCGGCATTATTGGTGTGCTCATTTTTCCCTGGAAATTAATTGCAGATCCTACGGGTTATATTTTCACATGGCTCATCGCTTATTCCAGTTTGCTCGGCCCTGTTGGAGGCATCCTGATTGCTGATTATTTTTTCATTCGCAAAAAAGAACTGCAGTTAAAAGAGCTCTACAACATCAGGGGCATTTATAGTTATAGCAATGGTTTTAATAAGGCTGCAATCATTGCTTTGTTGTTAGGCATTCTTCCAAATGTTCCCGGGTTTTTGGTAACCGTAAAATTAATACCCAAAGAATCGGTGGCAGGGTGGATAGCACACTTGTATAATTATGCATGGTTTGTAGGGTTTGCAGTAAGTTCGGTAGTGTATTATCTTTTGATGAAGAAAAAGAAATATTTTTTTTGTAACGGGCAGTTGTATTTCAATGGTACTTCAGTGGCGTCGCACTCTTGTACAGTTGAAACAATGATGAACATCTATCGAAGCGAAAAGTATAGATTCAGAGAAATTTTAACCGTATTCATTAAAAAATTAAAAGCATGAGCGTTATCATTAAAAACGGGCACATCATAACCGCTACCGACAATTATGTTGCAGACATTTTTATAGAAGGCGAAACAATTTCTACCATTGGCACAAACCTGAATGTACAGGCCGATACCGAAATAGATGCCACGGGTATGTTGGTAATGCCCGGTGGCATAGATCCGCATGTGCATTTAGATATGCCTTTTATGGGCACTTATAGCAGCGATAATTATGAAACAGGAACCCGTGCTGCCCTATATGGCGGCACCACCACTGTGATAGATTTTATTCTACAAACGCAAGGAAAAAGTTTGCAGTCTGCTCTGCAGGAATGGAAAGGCAGGAGCGATAACAATGCCGTGGGTGATTACAGTTTTCACATGGCCGTGACAGATTTTAATGAAGACACTAAAAAAGAGATCCAACATTTTATAGAGCAGGAAGGCATTACTTCTTTCAAAACTTTCATGGCTTACAAAGGTGCACTGATGATAGACGACCGGCAAATGATTGGCCTGATGCAAGAAGTAAAAAAATATGGTGGCTTAATAAATGTGCATGCTACTAATGGAGATATGATTGACTACTTAATTGCCAAACACAGGGCTGAAGGAAAACTTTCTCCTCTGTATCATTACCTATCACAACCTGAAGTAACCGAAGCAGAAGCAAGCAGTCGTTTTGCAGATATGGCCAGCTACACTGGCTGCCCGGGCTACATCGTACACCTCACCTGCGAAGGCGCTTTAAATGCAGTTCGCAATGCAACCCGCAGAAACCAAAAAGTATTTGTAGAAACCTGTATTCAATATTTAATTCTTGATGCTACGCAATACGAAAAAGAAGATGGGGCCAAATGGGTGATGAGTCCGCCATTGAGAGAAAAGAAAGATCAGGCAACTTTGTGGGCCGGCATCAATCAAGGTTTGGTGCAGGTTGTTGCCACCGATCACTGCCCTTTTAAATGGGAACAAAAACTGATGGGCAAAGATGATTTTTCTAAAATACCCAATGGACATCCTGCCATTGAAAACAGAATGGAATTACTATTTAGTGAAGGGGTAAACAAAGGAAAGATTTCATTAAATAAATACGTGGAAGTAACGAGCACCAATGCTGCAAAAATATTCGGCATGTTTCCACAAAAAGGAACAATCGCCGTTGGCAGTGATGCAGACATCGTAATCTTCGACCCAAATGAAAAACATTCACTCTCTGCCAAAACACACCACATGAATGTAGATTATAGTGGCTATGAAGGTTGGGAGCTAACCGGCAAAGTAAAAACTGTTTTGCTAAGAGGTAAGGTTGGTATTGAAAATAACGAATGTAAAGTGCAGAAAGGTTATGGTAAATTTATAAAGAGAAATAAAGTTTCTCAAATAATCTAAAAATGGGAAAGACAAGATTAGAGGCTTTTAGTGACGGGGTAATTGCCATTATTATTACAATAATGGTATTAGAGATGAAGGCTCCGGAAGGAACTAAATGGGAAGTATTAAAACCACTCGTACCTAAATTTATAAGTTACGGATTAAGTTTTTTGTTTGTATCTATTTATTGGGTTAATCATCACCACTTGCTGCAGACTATAAAAAAAGTAAACCCTTCTATTTTATGGGCAAATATCAACTTGCTTTTTTGGCTATCCCTGGTACCCTTTGCAACAGCATGGATGGGAGAAAATCATTTTGAAAAAATCACCGTAGCTGCATATGCAGTATTGGCTTTACTTTGTGGCGCTTCATTTAATATTTTACAATATGCCATCTCAAAAAATTTAAAAGAAGATGATACTATCAAACAAATAATAAAGCCCACCGGCTGGAAACCTATGGGCTCAATTGTATTGTATTCAATTGCAATACCTGTTGCGCTTTTTGTAAACCCCGTTATATCTGGATTTATATTTTTACTCGTTTCGCTGCTTTGGCTGATACCGGATAAAAAAATAGAACAGGCATTGACAGAATAATAAATAAGTATAATGAACATTAACTAACCAATCAATTTTTTTTATGCCACGAATCATCAAATCAGGTCTTATTCAAATGAGCCTTCCTAAAACCGAAGGTGAGGGAACCATTGAAGAAATCAAAGAAGCCATGTTGCAGAAACATATTCCGTTGATAGAAGAAGCAGGCAGCAAAGGCGTGCAGATCCTGTGCCTGCAGGAAATATTTAATACGCCTTATTTCTGTCCCGGACAAGATAAGGCCTGGTACGAAAGTGCCGAGACAGTTCCCGGTCCCACCACCGAGCGCATGGCGGTGTATGCAAAAAAATACAACATGGTTATTATTGTGCCTGTGTATGAAAAAGAACAGGCAGGCGTTTTATACAACACTGCTGCGGTGATTGATGCCGATGGAACTTATCTTGGCAAATACCGAAAAAATCATATACCTCATACCAGTGGCTTTTGGGAAAAGTTTTTCTTCAAACCCGGCAACCTTGGTTATCCCGTGTTTCAAACCAAGTACGCAAAAGTGGGTGTTTACATCTGCTACGATAGACACTTTCCAGATGGTGCACGCTGCCTTGGCTTAAATGGTGCAGAGATCGTGTACAACCCTTCTGCAACAGTTGCAGGCCTCTCACAATATTTATGGAAACTGGAACAGCCTGCCCATGCTGCTGCCAATGGCTATTTTATGGGATGCATCAATCGTGTAGGCATAGAAAAACCCTGGAACCTCGGCAAGTTTTATGGCAGCAGTTATTTTGTAGATCCCCGTGGACAAATTTTTGCACAGGCCAGCGAAGACAACGATGAATTACTGATTTCAGAATTTGATTTGGATATGATTGAAGAAGTTCGCTCTACCTGGCAATTTTTTAGAGATCGTCGGCCGGAGACCTACGGTAGGATAACAGACTTGTAAATTAATCAGCATAAAATTTAAAGGCATTTTATGAGCAACATAAAACTATTTGAAAGCAAACAAATTCGTTCTGCGTTTAATGAAGCAGACCAGAAATGGTATTTCTCCGTTCAGGACGTAGTAGAGGCGTTGACTAATAGTCCAAACGCATGGGACTATATAAAAAAAATGAGAAAGAGAGATGCTTCACTTTCTGAAGGGTGGGGACAAATTGTCACCCCCCTTTCGATAGAGACCCCTGGCGGTAAACAGAAAGTGAATTGTGCCAATTCTCAAGGATTATTACGCCTCATTCAATCTATCCCCTCTCCAAAGGCGGAGCCCTTTAAACTGTGGCTGGCGCAGGTTGGCTATGAACGTTTGGAAGAAATAGAAAATCCCGAATTGGCTACACAGCGCACAAGAGATTTATACAAACAAAAAGGTTATCCGGATGATTGGATTGAAAAGCGAATGCGAAGTATTGCCATCAGGGAAGAGTTAACCGATGAGTGGAAAAATCATGAAGTAAAAGAACAAAAGGAATACGCCATTTTAACTGCAGAAATTTCAAAAGCTACGTTTGGTCTCATCCCGTCTGAAGATAAAAAATTAAAGGGGCTAAAAAGAGAAAACCTGCGGGACCATATGAGCGATCTGGAACTTATTTTTTCTATGTTGGGAGAAGCTTCTACAACAGCCATTGTTAAAACAAAGCATCCAAAGGGGTTTGTCGAAAATAAAAAATCTGCAAAGGAAGGAGGAAAAATTGCAGGCAATGCCAGGAAAGCGCTGGAATTAAAAACGGGAGAAAAGGTAGTGAGCGAAAAGAATTATTTGCCGCCTTCGAAGAAAGTAAAAAAACTGAAAAAATAAAATCCAGTTATGCCGATTACAAACAATCGTTTATCAACAGCACAATACGAACAAAATTTTGCCGATATACATCCGCCGTTTGAAACGCAGGATGCAGCATTGGTAGAGGCCAATCGTTGTTTGTTTTGTTATGATGCGCCGTGCACAAAAAGCTGCCCCACTGGTATTGATGTGCCCAAGTTCATCAAACAAATTACCACCGATAATATCAAGGGGTCGGCGCACACTATTTTTTCTTCTAATATTATGGGAGCAGGTTGCAGCAAAGTGTGCCCGGTAGAAAAACTGTGCGAGGGCGCCTGCGTTTTTAATCTAATGGATGAAACGCCTATTCATATTGCCAAACTGCAGCGCTATTCAACAGAAATAGCCATGCAAAAAAAATGGCAGTTGTTTAATCGCAAAAATTCAACAGGGAAAAAAGTTGCGATCGTTGGTGCCGGGCCGGCAGGTTTAAGCTGTGCTCATACTTTAAGCCGGGAAGGAATTGACGTAACCATTTATGAAAAAGAAAGTAAGGGCGGCGGCCTGATGACTTATGGCATTGCCGCCTATAAAGTAACGCCCCAGTTTTGCGAAGATGAAGTAAACTACATAACAGCCATTGGAGGTATAGAAATTAAATACAACCAGTCTTTAGGGAAAGACATTACAATAGAACAACTGCAACAAAATTATGATGCGGTTTATTTAGCCTTTGGTGTGGGCCTTGCCCGCCAATTGTATATCCCCGGCGAAGAGTTGGAGGGCGTGGTAGATGCCATCCATTTTATTTATGAATTGAGGACGAACCCTTATCCTGCCTTGCCAGTAGGCAATAAAGTAGCCGTTATAGGAATGGGTATGACGGCCATTGATGCAGCTACACAGGCAAAACGCCTGGGCGCTAAAGAAGTTACGCTGCTGTATAGAAGAACGCAGGAAGAAATGCCCTGCACCCAACATGAACTGCACATTGCCAAACAGGATGGTTGCCACATTATATGGTTGGCTTCGCCAAAAGAAATAAAGGGAGTAGACGGAAAAGTAAGCCAGCTTATTTGTGATCTCATGCAACTGGGCGAGCCCGATGCAAGCGGCAGAAGACGCCCTGTTGCCACAGGAGAAACAATTGTATTGGATGTTGATATGGTGATAAAAGCTACGGGCCAAATGCCTTTTGAACAATTGATAGTTGATAATGGAATAATGAATAATAAAGGAAAGATCAACATTGAGCATAGTGCCACAAATATCAAAGGAGTTTTTGCCGGAGGCGATGCTGTAAATGGCGGCAAAGAAGTGGTAGACGCAGTACAGGCCGGTAAAGATGGAGCCTACGCAATTTTAAAATATATAGCCACGGATGCACGAATAATAAAATGATAAGGCTACAGATGCACGAATAAGAAAAGGTAATTTAAAAATAAAATACAGAAGAGCCTTTTGTGCACATTCGTGCATCTGTGGCTTAATAAAAATATTAAATATTCATTTGTGCCTTCGTGGCTTAAAAATATATTGAAGAACAATTCGTGCATTCGTGGCTCAACCCATATGAGTGGCTAAAATTTAGATTATGAGCGATCTTATTTACAAAGAAGAATCTTATTCCATTATTGGAATATGTATGGAAGTGCATAATCAACTAGGGCACGGTTTTTCTGAAATCGTGT
>JBKJKD010000261.1:0-8829 GCA_046597635.1 Ferruginibacter sp.
ATTTTTCCGCAGATGGTAGCGCTAGCCGGAGCAGAATACATAGATGGCAAGGGGCACAAGGATAATTTTTACCATACGCTGCAGGTGGTAGACAATATAGCGCAACATACGAGCGACTTGTGGTTGCGCTGGGCTGCGGTATTGCACGATATAGCCAAGCCTGCCACCAAGCGATTTGAAGAGGGGCATGGCTGGACGTTTCATGGGCATGAAGTGATTGGCGGTCGCATGGTGCCCAAAATATTTACACAGCTCAAACTGCCGCAAAACGAAAAGCAACAATTTGTGCGTAAGATGGTGGAGCTGCATTTGCGGCCCATCAGCCTCACCAAAGACAACATAACAGACTCGGCTATACGCAGATTGTTGTTTGACGCCGGCGACGATCTGGAGTCGCTCATGACCTTGTGCAAGGCAGATATCACCAGCAAGAATCCGCATAAGGTAAAACGCTTTATAGAAAATTTTGAAATGGTGCAGGAGCTTTGCATCGAGCTGGAAGCCCGGGATCATATTCGCAACTGGCAACCACCCGTAACCGGCGAAGTGATTATGGAGGCATTTAACCTGCCACCCTCTAAACCTGTGGGTGTTTTGAAAGATGCTATTAGAAATGCTATTTTGGATGGCGATATACCCAACGACTACCATGCTGCCATTGCCTTTATGCACTTAAAGGCAAAGGAATTGGGGATTGGGGCATAAGTAATTTACAAACCGATGAGCAGGTTTTAACAGGCGCTGCTGGAATTGAGTTTGTAACCGTTTCATTCTTAAAAACACTTAATTTTGTTGTATGGCAATCCTAAGATTCAGAACATACTGGGAAGAAGATGAAAGTATCTACCGTGATGTGGCTATCAGACACAGCCAAACTTTTTTCGATCTTCATGAAGCAATATTAAAAAGCTACGAGTTTGATAACAAACACAAAGCTACCTTCTACCGCAGCAACGACAACTGGCAGCGGGGGCGGGAAATTTCGCTGGAGCAGTATGATAAAAATTACCAGGCTGCACCACTCATCATGAGCGAAGTGGCGATAAGCAGCGAAGTAAAAGGTCCTAACCAAAAATTTATTTACGAATACGATTTTAATAAGAACTGGCATTTTATGGTAGAGCTTATTAATGTAGATAAGGAAGAGAATAAAAAATTGACGTATCCAACCTGCATCCGCACCGAGGGCATTGCGCCTTCGCAGTATGGCACCAAGGGCTTAGTAGACAAACGCCTTGCAGAAATGGAAGAAAAGTATGACCTACAACCAGAAGCACTAAGAGATGGATACGGAGAAGAAAGCGAAGACGGCATGGAAAGCGAAGAAACAGATGATGTGGCAGAAGATGCCAACGATGCCAACGACGGGTTTTAAAGAAATTTATAATTGATAATTGGGTAGTGCATAATCAGGAAACTGATAATTAGGTAATGGATAATGGAGCCTCTACTATGGAAAATTGGTTGGTAGGTGATTGCCACATTATCAGTTATCAGTGAAATTATTATCCATTCTAGTCTTCGTCAAGTTTTCAATTCTCCATTTAACAATTCTCCATTTTTCAGTTATCCATTCATAAATTATCCATTAATCAAAACGGTTATCATCATCGCTGGTCCTACTGCCTCTGGCAAAACAGCAATTGCTCTTTCTCTTGCGCAACATTTTTCTACCCAAATAATTAGTGCAGACAGTCGCCAATGTTACCAGGAATTAAACATTGGGGTTGCCAAACCTTCTGCTGAAGAACTTGCCTTGGTGCCCCATCATTTCATCAACTCACATTCCATTCAACATACTTTTTCGGCAGCAGATTATGAGCGCTATGCGTTGCAAGCTGTGGCGGAAATATTTGAGAAAAACGATGTAGCCATCATGGTGGGCGGCACGGGCCTTTACATCAAAGCTTTTTGCGAGGGGCTGGATGATATACCGGCTGTAGATGCAGCGGTTAAAGAAAGCGTTGCCGCAAAATTCGAAGCGGGCGGCATGAAATGGTTGCAACAAGCAGTAGCAACAGCCGATCCCGATTATTTTCAACAAGGCGAAATATTTAACCCTCAAAGAATGTTGCGTGCGCTGGAGGTAAAATTATCTACCGGCAATTCTATCACCAGCTTTCAACGTAAACAAAAAAAACAACGGGATTTCGATATCATCAAAGTAGGGTTGGAACTGCCGCGGCCTGTATTGTACGATAGGATCAACAATAGGGTAGATGCCATGATAGCGCAGGGGCTTGAAGCAGAAGTGAAATCACTTTTGCCTTATAAGCATTTAAACGCCTTGCAAACGGTGGGTTACCGGGAACTATTTGATTTTTACGAAGGAAAACTTACCAGGCAAAAAGCCATCGATCTGGTGAAACAGAACACCCGGCATTATGCCAAACGGCAGATGACCTGGTTTAAAAAAGATGAGGAGATGAAATGGGTAGATGCTCAAGATGTAGCGGCTGCCACAGATACCCTGTTAGCTCTTATAACGGCCAGGAATTAAATCGTTTTTTTTACCCCCGTTTCTTTTTAAATGCGTCATTATTTTTCCTGCGTTTCAGTTTTGTGTATGTCACTGATGTACCGGTCCTTTAACTGGTCGTAAAAAGAATGCCTGCTCATAGATTGCGCAACCAGGTTGGCCAGCAGCGCACTGATCATAATGTAAAAAATAATGTTGTGGGTGTTCGTCATTTCCAGAACAAGAATAAGCGAAGTAAAAGGGCTGCGGGTAATGCCCGATAAAAAGCCCGTCATGCCGCATAGAATGATGAGGTGGGTGGGAGCAGGGTCAAGATTAAATATTTCTCCGGCCCAGGCACCAATGCCCGCACCTGCTGCCAGCGCCGGGGCAAATACGCCGCCGGCTGCACCAGTGGTAAAGGAGAGTACTGAACCGAAGATCCTTAATACCGGTAAGTACCACTCCACATGTTTGTTACTGGTAAAAAGTGTGTTTACCATAATTTCTTTGCCAGAACCCAACACCTGATGGTCTACAAAAAAACCAAGGGATGCAATGATCAACCCACACAGCACAACGTAGAGGCCCTGCCGGAACCTTGTTTTAAGGACAGCTTTCTTTTTAAGCACGTATAAGATAACCATACCCATACCATTTCCGGTTATGCCCGTAACAATGGCAACCGGTATGATCAAAAAGATGATCCAAACCGGTATGCCATCCAGCAGCGGATAGCCGAGGTAGAGGTACGGACCTAAAAAAGTTAAAGCCGTTAATCCAGCTATGATCACACCAGTAAGCAGCGCAGATTTGAAAAAACTAAAATGGGTTTTAGTAAGTTCTTCAATAGCAAAGACAATTCCGCCCAGGGGTGTGTTAAACGCTGCAGCAAGGCCCGCCGCTGCGCCTGTTACAATCATATTTCGCTTGCTTATTTTGGGGTACCAGGCAGGCAGCAGGTCGTTGATTTTTTTAAAAATAGTGGCGGATATTTGAATCGTGGGGCCTTCTCTTCCTACGATGCCACCTCCAAATACCATCAGCACACTGGAAATTATTTTTATCAATATGATTCTTAAGCTTAACAGCCGGTTCACTTTATAATGATGACCGGGAGAGGTAAGTTCTATTGCAGCAATAACCTGCGGGATACCGCTGCCCTTTGCAAAAGGCGCATACCTGGCCACCAGCCACCAGGATAATAAAAAACAGCCAGGCGTTAAAATAAAAAGACTCCAGTGGGCTTTGTGAAAAAAGTACATGGTGCCTGACTCGGCCAACGAAAATAACTTGGCATACAACACCGCCACACAACCCGAGATTAAAGCCCCCACCCAAAATGGAAGTGCATTCAGCAAACTTTCTTTTAGTTTACTATTTCCGTAAATGTCAAACTTGTCTTTCAGAAACTTTCGGATGCGCAATAGAATCATGAGGATATTTATATTAAAGAAAAGTGTGGACTTGGCTTAATCAGCACTAGGCTGCAAAAGTACCCAAAATACCCCGAAGGATATTTTTACAAAAATTATCACTTTGTGGTATTTGTAGGGCTTTGATAAAAGTTGCTGCGCCCTGCCGCAAAGCCCCTGCAATTCTTATCTTTACCCAATTAGAAAACCCACCAAAAGATTTTACGTTGAGTAACTTATTTGACAAATTTCAACTACACTCCGAAAAAGAAGATCATGAGAATGTGATCGCTTCTATTGATGCTGGCGTAGTATTTAAGGGTACCAATTTATGGGTGTTGATTTTTGCGATTTTTGTGGCATCGCTTGGCTTAAATGTAAATTCTACTGCAGTTATCATCGGTGCCATGTTGATATCGCCACTCATGGGGCCAATCATGGGTATCGGGTTGGGGATAGGGATAAATGATATTGTATTGCTAAAAAAAGCACTTTCCAATTACATGATAGCCACCATTGTGGCGCTGGTTACTTCCACTGTATTTTTTCTTATTTCGCCGCTGGATGACGCACATTCGGAAATTCTTGCACGCACTTCTCCAACAATTTATGATGTATTGATAGCCCTTTTTGGGGGCTTTGCGGGCATCATTGCTACTTCCAGCAAACTAAAGGGGAACGTAATTCCGGGTGTGGCCATTGCAACAGCGTTGATGCCGCCGCTATGCACAGCCGGCTACGGGCTGGCAACTTTGAAGTTCAGTTTTTTCTTTGGGGCTTTTTATCTTTTCATCATTAATACTGTATTTATTGCTTTGGCCACCTTTATTATTTCAAGGCTGCTTCACTTTCCTTACAAGCGCCTCCACAATGACCGATCAGAAAGAATAGCGAAAAGAATTGTTTGGCTGGTGGTTTTGGTTACTTTGTTGCCCAGCATTTACCTTGGCTACGATTTGGTGGAGAAGGAGCGGTTTAATAAAAATGCTAACAACTTCATTAACAACGAGGCCAAGTTTCCCAATGATTATCTCCTTAATAAAAAGCTGGATGCAAAGACCAGGTCTATCACCCTTATTTTTGGCGGAAAAGAAATAGACTCGTTAGAAATTGTAGCACTTCGAAAAAGGTTGCCGATGTATAAACTGGAGGGAACTAAACTAGAGATTAAGCAAGGTTTCGCCTACCTGACAGAAAATAAAATTGCCGACGTTAACGGTAAGGAAATACAACTTTCCAATGCGTTAAAACAGCAGGAAGCCTACAATAAAAAGATGCAGCAGTCGCTGGATAGTATTCAGAACATCAGCAAAACAGGTCAACAATTGTATGCAGAATTAAAGGCGCAATACCCTCAAATTAAAACTGCGGTAATAGAGCCCGCCACAGTTTTTACAGACAGCTCCAAAACTTCACAAACGTTTCTGGTTTCATTGGACCTTGCGAAGCCCCTCAGCAACGCTGACAAAACAAAAATGCTCAACTGGCTAAAAGTGCGGCTGAATAACAACGAGCTGCAACTCATCACCCGATAAAAATAATCTCACCGCTGTGATGCACGAACTATAAAAGGCTAAGTGCCCGCTTGTTCCATAGCTGCAACATGATGTTTTATGCCATCCATTACACCCTCTGCAATGGGATAGTCGGAAAAGTAGATGGCTTTATTTTTTTTGAGCTCCTCTAATTCCGGGCTGTGGTTACGCACCACAATACCTCTTGCTTTTCCGTTGAGCATATCCTTGTCATTGCCTCCGTTGCCGGCGGTAATGATCTTCTCTATCGGATGATTCCATTTATAACTCAGGTATCTTACTGCACTGCCCTTACTTGCTCTAAAAGGTAGCAGGTCTAAATATTTATTATCCGTAAGCAGTAATTTTGCCCGAAATTTCTGGTCATCTAAAAATTTGTATAAATTGGCAAGATCATCTTTGTCAAATTCCTCCTCTACATAGTAACTCAGTTTAAATGGCCATTGAGCATCGGGTTCCTGCAATCGTAACCCCGGGAATTTTTTAAGCGCCTCCTGCATTTCATCTCTCTTCCATTGGTAATCTATATGGCTTTCCCAACCTTTATCAGGTATCAGTTTATCGCTGTAATAAATTTCTGAACCGGCAGAGCAGATGAGTACGTCGGGTTGTGGTAATCCATATTTCCTGATGGCTTGCTCTGTGATAATTTTGTTGCGACCGCTGGCAATCCCAAATGCTACCGTCTGTTTATTGTTGTTGATCCAGTTGCAAAATTCCTCGAGGCCTTTTACGTCTGATCCTTCTACAAGCGTACCATCCAGGTCAGTAATTACAAACAGCTCTGCTGCAGCCAGTTTTTTACCGTAGGCTGTTCTATTCACAAAATTGAGTTCCTTGTTATTTTTTTGTTGCAGGAGGTCTTGTACTACTTCCATGTATTTGTTGGCAAACGAGGTCCAGGAATACAGTTGGTTAGAGGCTAAAATACCATTGGTAGAATATTTATCCCACAGCGTTTGGTCTGCAATTATTTTCTTGATAGCAGCTGCAATAGCAGCTGGGTCTTCTACATCTACCAGGATACCGTTTTCGTTTTGTTCTAAAATTTCTTTGGGGCCACCGGTAGGAGAGGCTATAACGGGCAGCCCGCAGGCAGCGGCTTCTACAATGGTAAGCCCAAAATTTTCTCCGGGTGTTGCGTTTACAAATACGCCTTTTTTACGTGCGGCCAGCCGGTATATTTCCGGCACATCTAGTTTGGGATCATTCTTTTTTGGGATAGCCATTTTACCATACAAATCATATTTATCCAGCAGCAATAAAAGGTTGGTCAAAATATCTTTTTCATCATCTGGCATGGTGGAAATATCTTTTCTTACACCGGCAAAAATGGCCAGGTTGGCCATGGCCTGTAACTCTTTATCCTGCCCATAACATTGAATAATGGTTTCAAAGTTTTTTCTTTTATCTGCACGGCCAATAGATAAGATCAAAGGTTTGTTCGGTTGAAACAAAAACCTTTCAATGTCAGAATTCACACGGTATAGTGCCAGTTCCTGTTCTACACTCATCTTAAACGATGGCATATCTAAACGGTAGAAAGGATAAAAAACTTCCTGCGTTACACCAGGTGGAATTACCTGGAACCTGCCGGCAGAAAAGTTATCATATCCGCTGTATTGGCTGTCAATGATATGCTGTGTACTCACCACCAGCATGTCGGCAGTTTGTAACACCTGTTCCTCCGTTTTAATGCGGCGGTGCATATTAAACTTTTCATTTATTTTTTCTTCGCTCATGCCTTCAGCCAACAATAAAGCTTTTTTGTTGCGGCCAAGCGAATGCCCGGTAGCTATAAAAGGAATTCCGAATATTTCGCTTACTTGGCTTGCCAGGTAATTTCCATCGGCATAGTGGCCGTGCACCACATCGGGGATGTCTGATTCTTTTTCTATAAAGCGAAGCGTTTTGTCTATAAACTCATCCAGGTGGTCCCACAGAGTTTCTTTAGAGCGATAAGTATTGCCACCGCAGTTGATGCGAACAATCCGGGCTTTTTCGTTCACCGTCTCTACATCTTTTTCGTAAGAGGCAGACACCCGTTTATCTACAATTTTACGGGTAAACAAATCTACCTTTCTCACCTGTGGATGTTTGGATAAATTCTCCAGCAACTCCAGCACATATTTTACCTGTCCACCGGTGTCTTTGTCTCTTCCTATCTCCGGTTCGTTAAATCTTATTAAGCCATGCGGGCTGTACAATTGTATGTAATATTCTGTCATCACTTTCCTTTTGGTTAACTTTACAAAGCTAACCAAAACCGCTTACTGAGTTTTGTTGAACTTATTAACTCATTGTAAAACAACATTATGTACTCAGGATCAGGCTTCAGTGATTGGGAAATTGGCGATATAACGGTCATCATTCACGATGGCGTTTATCACTTGTTTCACCTTATAATTCCCAACCATGATTATATAGCACACGCAGTTTCCAACGATGGTATTTCGTGGAAGCGGGTGAACAATGCGCTCTTTGTGGGCCATCCCGGCGAGTGGGACGACGATATGCTTTGGACCATGCACGTGGTAGAAAAAGATGCCAAGTTTGAGATGTACTATACCGGCCTGCAACGGAAAGACCGTGGCATCATTTCAAGAATTGGTTTTGCCCATTCTGATGATCTTATCAACTGGACAAAAGATCAAAAAAACATTTATCCCATTCAGCCCAAAGGCATTTATTACGAAACCCACGAACAGAATCCACGTAAGTGGTTGAGCTTTCGGGATCCCTTTAAATTTGAACACAAGGGAGAAGTTTATTTGCTGATGGCTGCCCGGTCTATACACGGTTCCGTCTCCCGCAGGGGATGTGTGGGCATGGTTAAAATAACGAACGATACCATGCAGCTGATGCCACCCTTGCTGCATCCCATGGTGTACGACGATGTGGAATGTCCCTGTGCATTTGAACTGAACGGAAGGTTTTATTTACTGGGATCTATTCGGGAAGATATAAAAGTGCGGTATTGGTTTGCTCCGGATTTTTTAGGGGAGTATCATTCCTTTCACGAAGATGTTTTGCTGCCTCCTGGCAACTATGCTGCAAGAACAGTGCAGGATGGACCACACCTGCTGCTCTACAATTTTTTCTATGCCTATGGGCAAATCAATGCACTACGGGTACTGCCCCCACCCAAACAATTGAGCACCGACGACCGGGGAAGACTTGTTTTAAAAAGTTATTACCGTTGGCAAGAGATGATTACGCAGACATTGACGCAGCAGGCGTTTAGTGAGTGCCTGTGTCTGTTTAAAAATCCAACCGGTTTTTTTGAAAGAACGCCCGCTAAGCTCACTTGCGGCTCCCGGAGTGGGTACGAAATATTTTGTTTTCAAAAACCCTCCGACAGCTTTGTGTGGGAGGGCGTGCTAACGGTAGAGGGCATGGGCAAACTCGGATTGGTGTGCGA
>JBKJKD010000320.1:0-26971 GCA_046597635.1 Ferruginibacter sp.
AAGGATTGTAGCAATTTATCTGTTGTATGGCTGATATGCTGGATAAGCGCATAGAATTTGGTACGGTCTGCAAACTCTACGTCTTCCTCGGTAAAATCCAGTTCGAGTTCTATCAAGGAAGCAAATTGAATGAGCTGATCACGCATTTCTTTAAGCTCATTAGAAAAACCGCCACGAATATTGTGCAGGGCTGTTTTTTGCGAAGCCCGTGTGTTAGATGCAATGAGGTCTGCCACAGCTTCTGCCTGCGTGAGATCCAGCTTACCATTTAAAAATGCCCGTTGGGTAAATTCGCCAGCACGGGCCAGCCTTGCACCTTTGCGAATACATGCTTCTAAAATCTGCTGTTGTACAAAAGGGCTACCATGGCAACTGATCTCTATCGTGTCTTCACCCGTATAACTTCTAGGGCCTTTGAATAAAGAGAGCAGCACTTCGTCAATTGCAATATCGGCCTCTTTTAAAATTCCCAGGTGAATGCTGTGTGAAGCAAGGGCGTCCAGGTTTTTTGTAGGAAATAATTGGTTGATAATAGAAAATGTTTCAGGGCCACTTATTCTTATCACCGCAATGGCACCAATGCCCGGAGCCGTGGCTACCGCCACAATAGTATCTGCCCAGCCGGATAATTTATTGATCATGACACAAATATAACCACACGTAGCCATAGAGAAGCTTGGAGGCTGCGCAAGGAGGCTAATATTGATTTCTGTAAATATTTTTTTTCGATCTGCCAGTACAGCGCTGCACATTGGCGGCCGTTATGAAAGGGTTCCAGTGTGGGCGTTTAAATTTTATAGAGATGGACCTTGTTTAAATGCAATATCCCAAAAACAACTTTCCTTACCTGGTATGCATAAAATAAAGATTAAACGGTATGGTTAGAGGGTGAAACATGAGTGATCTTAGGCCAAAAACGGTGTCGATTACCTATTTAGTTCTTGCTATACAGCAGCTGGATGCAGGCGTGTTTAGACAACAACCCGAATATTCACTCCCTTACACAATTTCTTAAACTAACTTTAGGGCGCCACCATTTTTATATACTATGAACATTAAAGTAATTTCATTTCAGGTTGCAGACAGCATTGACCTAAAAAAATTTAAAAAAGAGTTTACGGCCAATTTGTATTTTGCCGACTCAGATGAATTATTCTATCAAATAAAAAAGTACCAACACCTATACATATTTCAATATGGCATTGTGTGTTTCTTAGGTTACGACGAAACAGAAATGACCAGTTTTTTGCAAATGATTGCACCATTCTGCAAAAATGTTTTTGATCAGCGGTTCAGCGATGAATTCGACATTGAAGTAGGCGGCACTACGGTACAGTATGGATTTGACAAAATTGGGATCCCCGATGCTAATGTTGAAACACTGCGCCTGATTATGCTGAATGTGTCACAGAGTGTAGCGCTGGATTACTACAGCCAGCAAACAAGATCGTTAATTGATGAAACCAATCATCATACCCAGGTATTGGAGATAAAAGGAAAAATAGACCTCAATGGCATCAACCTTAAAAAATACATTGGCCGCACTTTAAATATCAAAAACAAGATAGCCGGCAACCTTTATATATTTGATTCGCCGGAAGAAACCTGGGAAGATGAAAGGCTAAATAAACTGGATATAGGCCTTAAAAAAACATTCGACCTGCAGCCACGTTTTCGCATCATCCAGGAAGGACTGAGCATTGTAAAAGAGAATCTTGAACTTTTTAAAGACCTGTTGCAAAACAAGAATAGCGTAACATTGGAATGGGTTATCATTCTACTCATCCTCGTAGAGGTGATTAATTTATTTGCGGAAAAAATATTCCCATAACCACGGCAAAAAGACTTGGTATTAAAACTGAAACAAAATATTAGAGACCATCGAACGTACTTGACCATTAAGGCTGTTTGATTTTTTTCGAATTTTATTTTCGTCCTTCCTTTTCCCTTTGCAATCGTCTCAAGCGTTTTCGTAAAATTTCCGATTCCATCAAATAAAAAACCTCCCTTTCTCAGGGAGGTTTTGAAATTATAAAAGTAATTTGTTATTGCTCTTGAACTACAAAAGTAATCGGCTGACGACGGTAAGCATTTACCATTCTACCGTTCTGTTGGGCTGGCGTCCATTTAGGACCTTTTTTAATAATCTTCATCGCTTCCGCTTCCATTCCGTAACCATGTTTGGTTTCGGCAACTACGTCGCTTATACTACCATCCTTGCTCACAATAAAACGAACGATCACCGTGTAAGTACCTTCTGAGGCACCATTATCTACAGGAGTATTAGCGTCAAGATTGTTTCTAAGATACTTGGTCCAGGCAGCAGTACCTCCAGGGTAGGCAGCTTCTATTTCTACCTTGTTAAATACTTTACCCTCATCATCCTCTACCGGAACTTCGGCTACCGCCGTACCCTTATCTTCAACAGGCGCTTGCACAATCTGAACTTTATTGTCAGTTTCCACTGTTTTAGTACTGATGGCCGCATCATCTTTAATTTCCTCAATCTTTTCTTCAGGTTTTACCTCTTCATCTTTTACAACTTTTGGAGGCGTAAACTTAACCTGGTTAATCTCCGGGGGAGGTGGTGGCTTTACCGGAGGTGGCGGTGGTGGTGGAATTACTACAGGCTCATCTTTTTTAATTTCAGCCATTTGTGTGTCCAGCACATCAATGTCTTCTTTGCCAGAATTACCCACTTTATTGGCCAACACTGAACCAAGCAATATTACCGCTAATGCAATAAAAGTGGCAGCCAATGCTTTTTTCAACCTGCTTGCATACGACTTCCGCAGTTCGTAGGCTCCGTAGGTTTTATTCCTGCCTTCAAAAACGATATCCAGCAAGTCTGCGTCTAAAATTTTATTTGCTTCCATTTTTCTTTCTTTATAAATGAGATTCAAACTTGTCTTAAATCCATAAATTATTTTACCCCATTCGATACTTCTGTCAACCTTATTAGTTCTGCCTCGGCTGGCGTCATATCTACTTCTGCATAGTGCCCAGGTGGCACCGCAGATATAGACATTTCGTCCAATATGTCGATAGCATTTTTAAAAGTAGAACTAGAATCGGATTTAATAATATACATCAGATCGTCAATCGGCGTAGCTTTCTTCTTATCCAGGATAAGCGCCCGGATTTCTTTAAAATTGCTACTCTTGAATTGCTCTGAAAGGGTATTAGGATCTAATTGCCCAAAGTAGTAATACACCTGATCTGCTTTGCCCAATAAGATGGTCATGGCACCGGAATTTTTTACTTTCATCTGCTCTTCAGGGTTGTCATCTTTGGGCTCATTCATGTTCATGGCCGTGCTCTGACTCATTGTTGTGGTAAACACAAAAAATGTTACGAGCAGGAATCCAAGATCCACCATGGGGGTCAAATCTACACGGGTAGATAGTTTTTTTCCTTTTTTTACGCCGGGGCCTTTTTTATGACCGCCACCCGACGAGGTATCCATTTCTGCCATGTCGCTTCTATTTATAATGTTATCAAAAAACGTTGTTGAACCCTCTACTTTTTGGGAGGATTGAGATACAGTTCAGAACCTATAGGAACGGCCTCGCCGTTGGTAACAATTCTGAATTTGTATAACTGGTTCTTTTTAAATGCAGCTTTGATATTTTTAAAAACCGGGTAAAGTGCTTGGTTGTCACCTTTTACCAGGAGCATCTCCTGCAATTTGGTTTGATCGCCGCCAGCATATACATTGGTTACACTTCGCAACCAATCTACCATTTCATTATTGGTACTATCCTTTATTGGAATACCGGGCAATTTGGATGCAGGAATAGGTTCACTTAATGAAAGGGATCCTTTTATTTGGTTCAACGGCAATCCAATGAACTCATCTTTTTTCCATTTAGCCAATTCCGCGGCAGAAAGGTTTAAACCTTTAGTAAGATTTATATTTTCTAGAATCTCTGCTTTTTTAGTATCATCGCCAAGTGTTAGAAAAGCTCTTCCCTCTTTAGTCATGGTTATGAGAATTGATTTATCGGGAGCTGCCTTACTGGAAATAGAATTAGGCGGATCTACAGAAAGTACTTCCTGAGGCTTTTGCTTAGTTGCCAGTATAAAAAAAGACAACAGTAGAAAAGCCACGTCACACATAGCCGTCATATCTACGATGGTACTTTTGCGGGGTAATTTAACTTTTGGCATTTCTGATAATTTAATGATTTAACTTAAGATGCAAATTGATTAAGTTTCCACACAGGATTATCTGTATAGAGAAGCAAAACTTTGCGTTAAGGTAAATCCTGATTCATCAATACCATAAGTGATTCCATCAATTTTGGTTGTGAACATATTATAGAAAATGATGGCAACTGCCGATGTACCAATACCTAATGCAGTATTATACAAGGCCTCAGAAATACCCTGAGACAAGGCTGTTGCGGCACCACTTCCCCCACTATCTGCTCCTAGTGCAGAAAACGAGCGTATCATACCCAGAACTGTTCCAAATAGTCCTAAAAGTGTAGCCACTGAAGCGATCGTAGAAAGGAACACCAGATTTTTTTCAAGCATTGGTAATTCTAATGCGGTTGCTTCTTCCACTTCCTTCTGGATAGCTACCACCTTTTGCTCTGTGTTAAGCTCTGAATTACCAATCATTTCTTTGTAGCGATGTAAACCTGCTTTCATTACATTTCCAACAGATCCTTTCTGCTTATCGCACTCAGCCAATGCTGCATCTACGTTTTTATTAGCAAGGTGATATTGCACTTTACGAACAAAATCTGCATTGTTACCGGTACCGTTTGCTTTTGAAATAGTTAAAAACCTTTCCACTACAAATACCACTGCTGTTAAGAAGGTCCCTATCAGCACTGGAACGACGATTCCACCCAGGTACATTTTAGAAATATTTGAAAGGGGCTCTTCGTGATCTGGCCAAAACATACCAGTACCCGGCTTAGCAAAATTGGAAGGATTACCCAAGCCAAATCTCCATATCACATAACCGATTACTATACAAAGAACTGGAGCTATCCAAGAGATAGCGTTACCTGTTTTTTTTGCCTGAACTGAGGTCGTTGGTTTAACTGTTGCAGTTGGTTTTGTTTCTGCCATAACATTCAATTTTTAGAAAGTGAAAATTTAATTACTAGTTGTTTAGAAAATTTGGTTTGTTGTGCAATGCAATAAAAATAAAATTTGATTGGATAATTGTCCGATAGATTACATCGTAGCGCACAAGTTAATAAAATAATTGAATGCACATGCAGCCTGCAACTATTTTTTTTCATTAAATAAGTATGAGATAAAATTAGTAAGATGGCACGCAAAATAAAAAGAGGACATGATATTTTTTCTGTAAACTTACTCGTACCGCAGGGCTACGATGGGGTCTAGCTTTGATGCTTTGTAGGCAGGGTAAAGGCCGGCAGCCAAGCCTACAACGCTGCACACAAAAACGGCAGCAGCCACCCAGGCCCAGGGTACTACAAACCCTGTCTTTAAAAACAAGGCTACAAGGTTTCCAATCAAAATGCCTGCAACTATTCCTGCTACAGCACCCATGAGGCTAATTAAGACAGACTCAAATAAAAATTGTGCACGCACATCCCGGGCAGTGCAGCCAAGGGCTTTGGATAAACCAATTTCTTTAGTGCGCTCATTTACAGCAACCAACATGATATTCATGAGGCCAATGGCTGCGCCTATGAGTGTAATAAAAGCTATACCAATGGTTCCCTTCTCCAGGAAGCCAAGGTTTTTTAAAAGCGTTTGTGCGATACTGTCGCTCTTGTCTATAAAAAAATTGCTGCTTTCTTTCACATCCAACTTGCGGATAGCCCTGAACGTGCCCTCGGCCTCTCCTGTGGCAACAGGCATTAGCTTGAGATCGTTTACCATGGCAGCAATGGTATAAGTACTGCTGGCACTGGCACTAAGCCGGCGCACGTTATTGAAAGGAGTAATGACCACACGGCTGGTATTGAAAAATGCGCTGGAACCTTTATCCTCCAAAACAGCAATTACCCTGTATGGAATATGGTCTACATTTACCACAGCATCAATTGCCCTTTCAATATTTTCGGGAAACAATTTAGCAGCTACACCGCTTCCCAGCATGCACACATTTCGGCCGGATAGAATTTCTGAGGGAGTAAAGTTGCGCCCTGCTTTTATAGAGTAGCCGTTCAGTTCCAGGTAGTTCTCATCCCCTCCATAGACATTTACATCGGGGTTCGTTTTACGCCGGCTGTTGTTTACCACAATGCTCCCTGGCCCCCTGAGGGCAATGCCCACCTTGCTGCCGGGAAAGTTGTAGCGTTCTTTAAACTCCCTGGCCTGGTCATAAGTAATTACCATTCCCACCTTAGACTTTTTATCTTTCAAAGATGACTTTTTGGTAACCTCCCTGGCACTCCTGCCACCACCAAAATTGATGTTACGGTCTTTGTAACGTATGCTAAAAGAATTGGCCCCCATCGTAGAAAAGCTACTGGTAAGGCTGTTGCTTGCGGCTGTGATAGCTGTGATGATAAGGATAAGGGCAAAAATACCCAATGCCATGATAATGACCGTGATGGCGGTACGAAGTTTATTACCTTTTACATTTTTCCACGATAGCTGTAAGGAATCTCTATATGTCATTCATCGGTTGTTAAACCTAAAGGTAATGCAGCAAAGAAATTGAGCAGAAAAGTTTTATGAGTGGCATTACCGGTAAAGCCAACCCAAGAGGAATTCCGGATATATGCCCAGCAATAAGATGATAGCGGCTGAGAGCGCCAACAAAAAGTTGAAGCTGCCGCTGATTTCTTCGGGGTTGATAGCCACCGCAACTGCCTCTTTAAAATACATTGCCTGAATGATCCGAAAATAATAATAAGCACTGATGGCTGCAAATATGACTGCCACTACAACCAGTAAGCTGTTGCCACCATTTTGAACGGCGGACATGAGCAAATAAAATTTACCCATGAAACCTGCTGTGAGCGGTATACCTGTGAGTGATAATAAAAAAACGGTAGCCGTAAGCGCCAGCAGGGGCTGCTGCTTTGCAAGACCATTGAAACCTTCAATGGTGTAGTCATTCATTTTTATAAGAATGGCAAAGAAGCCGATAGTTGCCACACAATAAGCGGCAGAATAAAGTACCAGGCCTTCTCGTCCCCAATCGTTCAATGAAAATAAAGCAATCATCATAAATCCCGCCTGCGCAATGCTGGAATAAGCCATCATTCTCTTTACACTTTGCTGAAAAATGGCAGTGATGTTTCCCACCAGCAGAGTGGCAATGGTAATAACAATGATAAGTGCCTGCCATTGGGCCTGCACCTTACCAAATGCGTTGTCGAACAAACGCAGAAAAGCGAAAAATGCAGCCACTTTTACAATCGTGCTCATAAATGAAGTGAACACCGTTGGAGAGCCATCGTACACATCCGGGGTCCAAAAATGGAAGGGTGCTGCCGATACTTTGAAAGAAAGCGCCACCATAAGCAAAACGAGCCCAACAGCTATCATCACCGGCATGGTTCCCTCACCTAGTTGTATGTTGTTTATAAAAAATGAGGCATTGGTATTGCCTCCGTAAATGAAAGCTATACCCATGAGCATGATACCCGTAGAAAAGGCTCCCATCAAAAAATACTTGAGGGCCGCCTCGTTGCTTTTTAAATTTCTCTTATCGCTACCCGTAAGGATGTAGAGCGGAATGGAAATAATTTCTATGCCAATAAATAAAAACAGCAACGTATTAAAAGTAGCAGACAAGGCTACACCGCAAAGCACAAAAAAGATTAACGCAAAATATTCGCCTACATGCTCGCCCACCCGCTCTACATCTTTGCCACTTAGTAAAAAATAAAGGAGGGTGCTACCAAATACTACAGCTAAAAAAGCAAGATTGAAACTATTGGTGCGAATCATATCGTGCGTATCTATCGAAAACAATGCTTTGCCGGTATACAACTCCAGGGCGTTCAATAGAAATAACCCTGCAATACCTGCAATAGCAAGAAGGCGGGGAGTTCTTTTACTCTCTATAAATGCCCCGCTGAACATCATTACGATACCCCAGATTGCAGAAAATATAATTGCGTTCATAATTTGATACTAATATTTTACCGTACAGAATTTCCTATTTTTTTAAAGCTATCAAAGCCGTCACAGCTTCTTTGGTAAACTCTATAATGTGCTGTGGCATTACCCCTAAAATAAAAATGAAAACTACTATTACTCCCAAGCTTGCCTTTTCTGCAAAGGATATATCCTGTATAGAGGCCGTTACAGCATTGGTGTCGCCATAAAAAACTTTTTGAATCATTCTCAAAGTATACACAGCCGCCAGGATAATGCTAAGCCCTGCAGCTACCGCATACCAGGCATTTGCTTTGAACAAACCGCTGAACATGAGAAACTCTCCCACAAAAGCATTGGTGAGTGGCAATGCTATATTGGCAAGGGCAATAATCACTAAAAAAATGGTAAGCACCGGAGCCTTTTGCGCCACGCCGCCCAATTGAGAAATGTGCTTGATACCAGTCTGTCTTTCTATCAGGTCTATCACTATCCACATACCAATAATATTGATACCATGGCTGAACAATTGTATGACAGCTCCCTGAACGCTCAACTCATTTAATGCAAACAAAGAGGCGCACATAAGACCGATATGGGCGATGGAGGAATAAGCCACCAGTTTCTTCAGGTTGTCCTGCACCATAGCAATACAACTGGCATAAATAATTCCGATGATGCAAAGAATGATCACCAGGTTTGCAAACATAGAACTGGCTGCAGGCAATATCGGAATGAGCCAGCGGATAACGCCAAACAATCCCATTTTTACCATAATGCCACTCAGCACCATAGTGACGGCGGTAGGTGCCTGGTCGTAGGTGCCAGGCTGCCAGGTGTGAAAAGGAAACACGGGCATCTTAATAGCGAAAGCAATAAAGAATAACCAGAACAGCCATTGTTGCTCCCCGGGCTGAAGCAAGGCGCCCATAAATGATTGCAACGCAAATGAATGCTCAGACACAGAACCATCACTAAACATACGCTGGGGAGTGTGCATGTATACATACATGATGCCCACCAGCATTAGCAGAGACCCTGCAAACGTGTAGACGAAAAATTTAAAAGTAGTTTGAATCCGCTGTTCCCCACCCCACCTGCTACAAAGAAAGTAAACAGGTATAAGAGCGAGTTCCCAAAAGAAATAAAATACCAACGCATCAATGGCTACAAACACACCCATAAGGCCAGCCATCGTAAGTAACATCAAGCCATAGAAAGCACCGGGGTCTTTGTAATTATTTTTTTGGGTGGTAATAAAAATGATGGGGAAACTTAGCGCCGTCAAAAATGTGAGCAATCGCCCGGTTTCGTCAAGGCCAAGATAAAAACTACTACCAATATGTTTCAGCCAATAATAATTTACCGTGTTGTAGGAGGCATATTGGGTTGCGTCCGTATAAAATAAGCTGGCAACAGAAACTGCCAATACAATGCAGGATGCCAGAATTGCCATTGTTTTAGCACCCTCTCCCTTTTTCAGAAAAAAACAGCTGATACCTGCCAGCAAAGGCAGCCAAATTAATAATTCCGGAAATGTATGTAACTACCCACTCTTAATTTTTTTACGCAAATAATTGGATGAAAAATAATACCAGCATGCCTATCACCATTAACAGAACATAGACTCCTACTTGTCCGTTTTGAACCAATCTTAACTGGCGGCTTCCATAATTTACGGCCCTGCCCAGACCATTGACTATACCATCAATTCCTTTTTTCTCCACAACCCTATCCAGCAAACCAGACAATGCCACCAGAGGCTTGGTTACCACGGTTGCATAAATTTCGTCTACGTACCACTTGTTTTGTAACAGACTGCCAAAGCCGGTTACTTCCCTTTCACCCTGGTAATTTTTGAACTTCATCCAGGCAAATAAGATGGCAGCCACTACCAATATTGTTGATAATGCCATTAGTATATATTCTGTACTGTGCTCTAAATGATGCGTGGCAGATTTTACAACCGGTGAAAGATATTCAGCCAATGCATGGTTTCCGCCCAAGGCTTCGGGCACGCCAATGTAACCTCCAATGATGCTGAGCACCGCCAGAATCACCAGCGGAACGGTCATAGCTGCTGGGCTTTCGTGCAGGTGATGTTCCTGCTCGTGAGTGCCACGGAATTTTCCTGTGAAAGTGATAAAATATAAACGGAACATATAAAAAGCAGTAAGCAATGCGGTAAACAATGCAATGCCATAAATAACTTTTCCATAACCATGCACTCCAAATGCTCCTGCTAAAATTTCATCTTTACTAAAGAAACCAGATAAGCCAGGTATACCCGAAATAGCCAGGCAACCTATTAAAAATGTGATGCTGGTTATTTTCATATGCTTGTGCAGGCCACCCATATTCCTGATGTCCTGCTCGCCTCCCATGGCGTGAATGACGCTACCGCTCCCGAGGAACATCAACGCTTTGAAAAATGCATGGGTGAGTACATGAAAAACTGCGGCTACATAATTACCGGTGCCAAGCGCAAGGAACATAAAACCGAGCTGGCTCACCGTAGAGTAAGCCAGTATTTTTTTAATATCATTTTGCCTGATGGCTATAGAAGCTGCCAAGAGCGCTGTTGCCAGGCCAATGATAGTGATAACCGTCATCGTAAATTCTGAAAGAGAAAACAAGGCATTGCTTCTAGCTATCATATAAATACCTGCGGTAACCATGGTGGCAGCATGAATGAGCGCACTCACGGGCGTAGGACCAGCCATGGCATCTGGCAGCCATGTGTACAAAGGAATTTGTGCACTCTTACCGGTAGCTCCCACAAATAATAATAGCGTTATACCTGTAATATCTGTGGCGGAAAATTTAGCAAGACTAGCTGCAGAAAAAACTACATCATAGTTTACTGATCCAATTTTTGCAATGATCCAGAATACAGCCAGTAAAAACCCAAGGTCACCAATGCGGTTCATCACAAACGCCTTATTGGCTGCATTGGTGTTTTCTTCTTTCTTGTACCAATATCCAATGAGCAGGTAGGAGCAAAGGCCCACGCCTTCCCATCCGATGAACATGATTACAAAGTTGCCACCCATTACCAGCAACAACATAGAGAAAACAAAAAGATTGAGGTAAGCAAAATATTTGGCAAAATCTTTAGCAGGTTCGTCGTGCATGTAAGCAGTAGAGTACACGTGAATTAAAAAACCGACGCCGGTGATGATTAAAAGAAATAAAGAAGATAACGCATCTACCTTGAACTCAAAACCGAGTTGCAAACTGCTGATATTGATAAAGTCGAAATAGCTTTTATCTAAGCCGGCACCACCTTTAACCTGCATAAAAACCAGTACGCTGATGATAAAAGATGCAAGTACAACGCCACTTCCTATACTGCCCGACAGGCCTTTGGATAAATTATTTCTACCCAATCCATTGATCAAGAAACCAATCAATGGCAACAGGGGTATCAACCAAACTAATTCTAAAATATTACTCATAAGATTCAAGTGCGTACCAACGCTCACCAACAAAGTTGGCAAAGAGTTGTCAGTTCTTTAACCGGTTTAAAAAATTGATATCTACAGAATGCGTGTTTCTATATAGCATCACTATAATGGCCAGGCCCACACTCACTTCTGCGGCGGCCACCACCATTATAAAGAAAACAAATATTTGTGCATCGCTGGCATAAGTAGCAGAGGCTTTCATAACCGGGCTCACTGCATGCATTTTAGAAAACGCAACCATCAGCAGGTTCACAGCATTGAGCATTAACTCTATGCACATAAAAACCAGGATAGCATTGCGCCGCACCAGTACACCAATAATACCAATAGTGAACAATGTAAGTGATAAAACTAAATATGCTTTTATATCCATAATTTACAATTTCACATAAACGCCCATGCCCAAAGTAGACGAGGCTGGTTGTATTGACAAAATATCTTGTATTTTTTTTCTGGCAATACCGTTGAAGATATCCACGGCTTTGTAAGAAGCTTTTTTGGTTAATACTTTGGTGATTATACCCGTGGCTAAAGAACCGAGGGCGGGGTAAAGCAATCCTTTTACCGTAGCATCGTCAAATTTCTGATCGTTTGTTACGCCCCGAACGGTGCTATACACCGCAGCGGCGCCACCTGCAGCAGCAAGCACTTTGAATACTACCAGGCCGGTCTTATAAGTCTTGTATAATTTAGTAACCTGCTCAATATTTTTCTTGCTAAAAACATTGCCCAGCAATTCAACCCCTTTCAAGTTTTCGCCGAGCAGGCCTACTTTATTGAGCTGTACTTCTCCCAGAAGAAACTTAGGGCTAAAACCTTTTTTCACCTTCAAAACTTTTACCCTGTTAAATAGTTGGTCAATGTCAATGGGCAGATCACCGATCTTGATTTGGGCAAAGGACGTGGCACACGAAAATAAGATCATCGACAAAATGCCTGTAAAAATGCGCATGGTCTTTTTCATATTTACAATATTTAGCTCTTCTTACTTAAAACAACCGCACCCACCATGGCACTCAAAAACAAAACGCTAGCTATTTCAAAAGGCAATACAAAATTGGTGAACAATACTTTTCCTAAATTCTGTATCAGGCCCTGGTCGCCTATTTTCATTTGTACCATTTGTGCCCTGTTATTCTGCAGTAATGCAGCCAATACAATGAGCAGCAATGAACCACCCGAAACGATACCTATGATGTGCAAGCGGTAATTTTTTACCGGCTCTGCCTCCGCATTCAAATTCATTAGCATTACCACAAAAAGAAATAATACCATAATAGCCCCGGCATAAACAATAATGTTTACGATAGCCAGGAATTGTGCATTCAATAAAATATAGTGGCCGGAGATGGCAAAGAATACTACAATAAGCCAAAGAATACTCTTAACTGCATTCTTGCTAAGGAGCATCATGATGGCACTGCCCACAGCCATCGCAGAAAGTAATACAAATAATAAGGTGGTAACACTCATGTTTAAAAAGTTGATTTATTTAACCTCCTGCCTGTTTGGCCTGTTGCCCAATGCTTTTTTGTAAGCCTCAGGGTTTTCCTGTGGGTGTGGTATCAATAAATCTTGTTTGTTATAAATAAATTGCTTGCGCTGGTAATCGGCGGGAGTAAATGTTTCGCTTAGGTAGATGGCATCTTTGGGACAAGCTTCTTCGCACAGTCCACAAAAAATGCAACGCAGCATATTGATCTCGTATTTAGCTGCATATTTTTCTTCCTTGTACAAATGTTCTTCGCCAACCTGACGCTCTGCGGCTTCCATAGTGATGGCTTCTGCCGGGCAAGCTACGGCGCAAAGGCCGCAGGCGGTGCAATTCTCTCTTCCTTCCTCGTCTCGGTTAAGAATTTGTAACCCACGAAATACCGGGCTGAAAGGCCTGGTTTGTTCCGGGTAATTAATGGTGGGATTCTTTTTAAAAATATGGCTAAACGTAATGAACATGCCTTTGAGAATGGCGGGAATATACAAACCCTCCATAAAACTCATCGGTTTACGGCTCACTACTTTTACTCTGTTGGTTAATGCCTGCATGTTATAAAGGTTTGCAAAAATAATATTTAAAAAATGTGAACGGCTATTTATTAAAATATAAAATAACTGCCCCTGTAGCCAGCATATTGAACAGTGCCAGCGGTATTAAAATTCTCCAGCCCAGGTGCATCAACTGATCATACCTAAATCTGGGGATAGTCCAGCGCACCCACATAAACAGGAAGATAAATAATACTACTTTGGTCATCAAGGCTGCTATGCCTATCAGGGCTGCAATGTTAGGAGAAAAATTGGCTTCGTCTACAAACGGCATATCATAACCTCCAAAAAATAAGGTGGCCATAATTACGCTGCTGATGAACATATTGATGTACTCTGAAAATAAATAGAATCCGAGTTTCATAGAAGAGTACTCCAAATGATAACCACCTACCAGTTCGCTTTCTGCTTCTGCAAGATCAAACGGCGTTCTGTTACACTCAGCAAAGGCACACACAAGGAATATAAAAAAACCGAGTGGTTGATAAACAATATTCCAATAACCCTCCTGCTGTTGCAGCACCATTTCTTTGAGGCTGAGCGTTCCGGTTACCATCAGCAATGCAATCAGGGAAATGCCCATTGCCAATTCATAGCTAATAATTTGCGAGGCCGCCCTTAACGCTCCCAGGAGCGAAAACTTATTGTTACTGGCCCAACCGCCAATCATAATGCCGTACACACCCAGGCTCACCACACCAAAAACATACAAGATTCCAATATTTACATCAGCAATTTGTAATGCAATTGTTCGACCAAAGAGTTCAACCGTATTACCCCAGGGCACAACGGCGCTGGTCATAATAGCCGTAAGCATGGCCAGGCCGGGGCCTAGTATAAATAAAAATTTAGAGGAAAAATTAGGTACTATCTCTTCTTTAAAAAAGAGTTTCATGCCATCGGCAATGGGTTGCAAAAGACCAAAAGGCCCTGCACGGTTGGGTCCCGGACGATCCTGTAAAAGACCGGCTACTTTTCTTTCTGCAAAAGTGGTATACATGGCTATCAAAAGTGAACTCATTACAACAATGAGTATCAGAACAAATTTTTCTATCACCATTGCTATGTCTACAGCTAAAAGCATCGTGCCCATGTATTGTTGTTTATTCCTTGTTTTAAATTAATCCTGCTCTTTAAAATCTGCAGAGGTTGCCGGTCGCTGCAATTCGCTGAGCTCCACTCCCGGTTTATTTACTTCACTGATGTTATGAATATCCATGAGTAACCTCGGCTTGCGACCATCTAACACGGCGCCCAATACTTCTGTCGGCATTTCTAGCACTTTGTATTTGTTGGCACCAATAACGGATTGGCGGCTGATGCTGGTGAGCCCTTCGATCTGCCAATCTGCAGTTTGCTTTTTATCGAAGCGACAAGTATTGCAAATCCAGCCAGGCTTTCCATTATAGCTCTGCACTTCACCCCATTGATCTTTGCGGGCCGTAACTCTAAATACTTCTTCGCCACGCAGCCACAAGGTAGCCTTACCGCAGCATTCCGGGTTTTCGCAATTGCGGTGAGCATCTACCGGCTTTGTAAACCAAACCCTGTTTTTAAATCGGAAAGTTCTGTCGGTTAATGCACCCACCGGGCACACATCAATCATATTGCCACTAAAATCATTGTCTATGGCCTTAGAAATATAAGTAGAAATAGCCGCATGATCTCCTCTGTCTACAATGCCATGCACCCGCTTGTTGGTAATTTGATCGGCAACGTAAGTGCAACGGTAGCAAAGTATACACCTCGTCATGTGCAACTGAATGTAAGGACCAATGTCTTCTCTTACAAAAGTGCGGCGTGCAAACTGGTAGCGGGTGGTTTCTTTACCATGATCGTACCCAAGGTCTTGCAAATGACACTCACCAGCCTGATCGCAAATAGGACAATCCAGAGGATGGTTGATGAGTAAAAACTCTACCACACCATTTCTGGCATCTATCACTCTTTCGCTGGTAATGTTTTTTACAATCATACCATCCATTACGGTAGTGCGGCAACTTGCTACCAGTTTGGGCATGGGCCTAGGATCAGCGGTAGAACCTGCTGCTACTTCTACCAGGCAGGTGCGGCACTTTCCACCACTGCCGGCTAGCTTGCTGTAATAGCACATAGCCGGTGGAGCCACGTCTCCTCCAATTTGCCTTGCGGCATTCAGAACGGTAGTACCAGGCGCTACATCTATTGTGATGTTGTCGATGGTAACTTTAAAATTTTTTACTTCTTCTGCCATAATTTAATTTCACACAAAGTGAACAAAGCATACAACGGTTACAACGATATTAATAAGTATTTATAATCCTTTTAATCCCATCTTTCAAATAAACCACATTGAAATTGATCAATAAACCTAATTTCAGATTAGCTAGTTTCAGATATGTTTGCACTTGCTTGTAATGAATATCTGCAACCAGCTCAACCGACTTCAATTCAATCAGTAATTTTTTCTCGATAACTACATCCGCTCTGAATCCTGCTTCCAATTTAATCTGCTCATGAATCAAAGGGATCGGAATCTGTCTTTCAAACAAAATACCTTCCTTAGTCAACTCGTAACAAAAAATCTCTTCATAAACACTTTCAAACAAACCAGGTCCATAAAGTTTATGAATTCTAAAACATACATCCAATGCTAATTTAGCCAACTCGTTTTCACGCTGTATGATCAGGCCATCATTCATAACTTAGTTCCTTGGTATCCTCTGTTCACTTTGTGTGAAACAAAATCTTATACAACCGGCACATGAATCGGATCTGCATAATGCCGTAATCCAAAGTTTTCTGTCTGGCACTTATCCGGGTTCATCACATGCCATTCAAACTCATCTCTAAAATGCCTGATGGCTGCGGCTACCGGCCATGCAGCAGCATCGCCCAACGGGCAAATGGTATTTCCTTCTATCTTTCTTTGAATATCCCACAGCAAATCAATATCACTCATCTTTCCTTTTCCTTTTTCTATGTTGAAAAGAATTTTTTCCATCCACCCGGTTCCCTCACGGCAGGGGCTGCATTGGCCGCAACTTTCGTGGCGGTAAAACCTGGCAAGGGTATAAGTGTTTTTTACCACGCACTGGTCTTCGTCTAACACTATAAAACCACCACTACCCATCATGCTACCGGTCGCAAAACCGCCGTCACTCAGGCTTTCGTAGTTCATCATTCTTTTTTCGCCCTTGGCCGTAGTGAGCAATAAATTGGCTGGTAGAATGGGCACGGATGATCCGCCTGGTATACAGGCTTTCAATTTTTTTCCGTTTGGTATGCCACCACACCACTCATCGCTGTAAATAAATTCTTCTACGCTGATGGTCATGTCTATTTCGTACACACCTGGCTTGTTGATATTGCCGCAGGCAGAAATCAATTTAGTTCCGGTGCTTTTACCCACACCAATTTGTGCGTATGCTTCGCCGCCGTCGTTTATGATAGGCACCACAGCTGCTATAGTTTCAACGTTGTTCACCACCGTTGGTCTGTCCCACACACCTTTTACTGCAGGGAACGGCGGTTTGATTCTTGGGTTACCCCGCTTACCTTCCAAACTTTCTATGAGCGCTGTTTCTTCACCACATATATAAGCGCCTGCACCACGGTGCATATAAATTTCGCAATCAAAACCGCTGCCCTGGATGTTTTTTCCCAACCAGCCTGCTTGCTTTGCTTCTGCAATGGCAACTTCTAATATATCAGTTATCCAATCGTATTCTCCTCTTATGTAAATGTAACTTGTGTTGCTACCCAATGCATAAGATGACACAATCATACCCTCAATCAAAAGATGAGGAATAAACTCCATAAGGTAGCGATCCTTAAAAGTTCCGGGCTCACTTTCATCGGCATTTACCACCAAATGCCTTGGGATACCTTCTGGCTTGGCGATGAAACTCCACTTCATGCCAGCCGGAAAACCAGCACCACCACGGCCACGAAGACCGCTTTTCTTTACTTCTTCCACCACATCGGCAGTTGACATCTTGAGTGCTTTTTCTACGCTACGGTAACCACCTTCACGGCGGTAAACTTCGTAACTCCGAATGCCTTCAACATGTGCTTTTTCTAATAAAAGTTTTTTTGCCATATAATCCACTTAGTGCTTCTTTTAAAGAAGGATTGATATTTTATATTCTGTCTTAATCTATTTTAGTTGACTGCCTTGCAAAGAGCACCCACCGGTTTCCTTTTTTCAACCACACTTCCAACACTTTTAAATGGTACACAGACGGTTTGCCATTTAAAGTAGCTTTTATATCTGCTATAAATCTTGCACTAGCCACATTAGCATTCAAACTGATAGAAATACTATCTTCTTTGAATTCCTGGTACCCGACATAACCGGTTTCCAGGTTTTTAATCATCTCGTTTTTTGTTTCAACCCAGCCATTGCTATGCCCGTATGTCAAAGCCTTGTCTGTTTGCTGATTGATAGAAACGGTATTCTTCTTAACCAGCGCCTGGTGAAATTCCTTCAACGTTTGGGTTAATTTGATTTCGTCTGTTGATTGACCAAATCCTGTGAGCCCTATTACAAACCATAGTATCGTTAAAAGAACTTTCTTTCTTATCTGTGCTATTCTCATGGGATCCAATTTTCTTGTAAACGGATTTAATACTTTCCCCCATGATAACAAAGTAGAAGCGCCTAACAAAGGTTCGTCTCCTTCTTTTCCATAAACAACCGGTGCAGGCCCTCCTTCTCCCTCAAATTCAAAATAGCCACTACATACTCTTCTTTTTAACGTGGTTCCATCCGCAAGGGAGAAACTCATTTCTTTGTAGGGATCAATGTCAAGTTGGTCTAAAATTTTGCCAGGTACCAAGCTGTAAACTGCACCACTATCTACCAAAAAATTAACCTCCGCAAACTTTTCAGATTTGCGATGCTCTCTCACTTTTAATATGGCAGATGTAATTCCCATTAATTTGATTTTGCCCTGCATTCTTCAATGATACCATCCACCCTGTCTTTGGTTAGATGCTCCCGGTACGTTTTGCCATACTGCATCATGGGTGCATAGCCGCAAGCGCCCAGGCACTCTACTGTTTTTAACGTAAACATTCCATCGGCAGATGTTTCGCCCACTTTGATGTTTAATTTCTCTTTGATGTAATCAATAATATCGTCGCTTCCATTGAGCATACAAGGACCCGTTTGGCACACTTCAAACAAATGCTTGCCAACAGGCTTTAAATTATACATGCTGTAAAAGCTGGCCACTTCGTACACTTCTATAGGCTCTATGTTTAAAAGGCTTGCTACGTAATCCATCACAGGAACATCCAGCCAGCCATCAAATTGATTTTGGGCCATGTGTAGTACCGGCAACAGTGCACTTTTCTGCTTTCCTTCCGGATAACGTGCAATGATTTCGCTTACTTTAGAAAGTTGTTGTTCGTTAAAAGCTATCATATAATTCAAAATTCAAAATTAAAAATTGGGAAAGTGCAGGCTAAATACTTTCAGTTTTTAAACCCTGGTTCCATTTTTAATTTTTACTTTTTAATTTTTAATTCTTAAGCGTCCAGTTCGCCTGCTATCAAATTCAAACTACTCATGGTTATGATGGCATCACTCAACATGCCACCTTTAATCAATTCCGGATAGGCCTGGTAATAAATAAAGCAGGGTCTGCGGAAGTGAAGCCTGTAAGGAGTTCTTCCCCCATCGCTGATAAGGTAGAAACCAAGCTCACCGTTACCAGCTTCAATGGAACTGTACACCTCACCAACCGGCATTTCGGTTTCACCCATCACAATTTTGAAGTGGTAGATCAAGGCTTCCATTTTGGTGTACACATCCTTTTTCTCAGGCAGATAATAAGCGGGAGAATCGGCGTGAAAAACTTCCGCTTCAGCTCCTTTAAATTCTTTTACTTTATTGTAAGCCTGCTGAATAATGCTGAGGCTTTGCCACATTTCTTCGTTTCGCACCAGGAATCTGTCATAGCAATCTCCTGTTTTACCCACAGGAATAGTAAAATCGAAATCTTCGTAGCTGCTATAAGGTGTGTGTACCCTCACATCGTAGTCTACGCCGGCTGCTCTTAAATTAGGACCAGTAAAGCCGTAGTTCAACGCCCTATCTGCTGTTATGGCACCGCAACCTATCGTACGATCCATGAAAATACGGTTGCGGTTAAACAGGTTTTCAAATTCCTTTAATTGAGCTGGATAGCCTTTTTTGGGATCGAGAAATTTTTCTAATTTTTCGAATGCTGTATTGGTAAAATTTCTTTCAAAACCACCGATGCGGCCAATATTGGTGGTGAGGCGGGAGCCACACACTTCTTCATAAATTTCATAAATCAATTCTCTGAACTGCATAACGTACAGGAAGCCGGTGTAGGCACCACTGTCTACACCTACAATAGAGTTGCAGATGAGGTGATCGGAAATCCTTGCCAGCTCCATGATGATAATGCGCAGGTATTCTACCCTCTTCGGAATTTTTACACCGAGGAGTTTTTCGCAGGTGAGATGCCAGCCCATGTTATTGAGCGGAGAAGAACAATAATTCAGCCTGTCCGTGAGTGGCGTTATCTGGTAAAGCGGCCGACGTTCTGCAATTTTTTCAAAAGCACGGTGTATGTAACCTACAGTAGAAGTAGCTTTCAATATCCGCTCGCCATCCATTTCAAGAATGTTTTGAAAAACGCCATGAGTCGCAGGATGCGTCGGGCCAAGATTAAGCGTAGTAGTTTGCTTCTCTATAGACCCTTCGGGTAATAATATGTGTGATGTATCTGTCATGCTAATTTCTCTGCAAATGAGAATTTAATTGTATTGATTAAACGGTTGTTCGCAATATAGTTTTGGATGTTTGCGCTCTTACTATCGACCAAACATCTCATCATCTTTGTCTACTCTAGTTTGATCCTCCAACGGAAATTCTTTTCTCATAGGAAAATAATCCATTTCATCTACGTTCAATATCCTAATCAGGTTAGGATGGCCCAAGAAATTTACACCGTAAAAATCATAAGTTTCTCTTTCCATAAAATTGGCTGACTGGTACAATGCGGTTGCGCTGAAAACATCTGGTGTTTTGATATCTGTAAACACTTTCAACCTTATTCTAATATTGTCCTGCAAATTGTGAAGATGGTACACTACGGCTAGCTCTGCGCCTGTGTTATCGGGATAATGGACGGCTTGCAAATCGGTCAAGAATTTGAACCGAAGTATTTCGTCATCAAATAAAAACTGCAGCACTTTTAGGTTCATGTCTTTAGGAGCAGTAAAAGTGAGCATTCCGTATGGCTCCTGCCAGTCTGTGAGTTGCTCCCCAAATTTTTCGATGAGGCTGGCTTTTATTGTTTCGTTAGAAATTGACATAAAGCTTTTGGCTTTTAATCCCGGGTCCTTGTCTGGACGTGAAAAATAAATTAAATAATGTTTGGTTTTTGGGTGAAGACACCCGGCATTTATTGTATTCCATATTCTGCCAGCAGATCCCTGTATTGGTCGCTGTGCCTTCTTCTTAAGCTTTCGTTGTGCACCAGTTCCTGCACTTTCATAAAACCATCCAGCATGGCTTCTGGCCTGGGAGGGCACCCCGGCACATATACATCTACGGGAATTACCTGGTCAATGCCCTGCAAAACAGAATAGGTGTCAAAAATACCACCACTACTTGCACAGGCTCCCACAGCAATTACCCAGCGGGGCTCAGCCATTTGCAGGTAAACCTGTCGCAGTACCGGACCCATTTTTTTTGAGATAGTACCCATTACCAGCAAAACATCGCATTGCCTGGGAGAAAAACTCATGCGCTCTGCCCCAAAACGGGCAAGATCATAATGACTTGCGGCGGTAGCCATAAATTCAATTCCGCAGCAGCTGGTAGCAAATGGCAATGGCCAAATAGAGTTTTTTCGGGCAAGACCAACGATCTTTTCCATGTTGCTGGCCATAAAACCCTCACCCATGTAGCCTTCGGGAATTCCCTCAAACTTTACTGTTGTATTATATTGTACGGGACGAGACATGTTAATTATTTAATGTGATGATTTGACAATTTGACGATGGTCTTACATTATCAAATTTTCAAATTGATTAATTTCCAAATTGCTTATTCCTCCCACTTAAGGGCACCTTTTTTAAATATATAAATAAAGCCAGTTAGAAAAAGACCGACGAACAAGATCACGGCTTTAAACCCATCCCAGCCAAGGTCTCTAAAATTAACAGCATAGGGGTAGAAGAATATTACTTCTACATCGAACAATACAAATAGGATGGCTACCAGAAAATACTTGATGGCAATGGGCTGGCGGGCATTTCCCTTAATATCGATCCCACTCTCAAAATTTTGTAGTTTATCTGAAGTTTGTCTCTTAGGACCCAGGAAGCTGGAACCTACAATGATGAGTGCAACCAGACCTACTGCAAACATTAGCTGCAAGGCAATGGGTAGGTAATTACTTGCATTGTTTACGGAGCCGGCCTGTAATAAAAAGAATTGCATAGAATAATGCTTAAAAAGTTAGAAATGCAAAAGTAAGGCAGCCAACCTAATATACAATAGAGAAACCTTGAAATAATGTAATGTAAAAAGCCTGTTATTGTCATAACAGGCTTTAGGGATATTTGTTTGTAACTTCTTAATTACTTCTTAGGTGCAGCTGCAGGCTTGGTGCGTGGTGCGGCAGCTTGCTTGCGTGGATCATTTTTGCTGATTACCTCTTTAAAGTTTATCAACTGCGCATCTGCAGGGTCCACAGCCAGTGCCTTTTCTACATATACAAGTGCTGCAGCCTGATCTTTATTGACGTTGTATTCATAGCCGATAAAATATTTGTACGCCGTGATCAACCTTGTTTTTGCCGCAGGCTTAGTAAGGTCCGACTCGGCTATTTCTATCACCTTTTTGTAAAAAGGAGCAGCTAAACCTTTCTCACTGGTAGAATCTATGGCCGCACTGATATTGCCCATCATGTAGTGTCCAAAAATATCAGCAGGATATTTATCGATATACTTTTGAAAAATTACACTCGAGGAATCATATACACTGGCTCTGTAGTAAGCGTAACCAGCGTTGTACAAATCAACATTGGTGAAGTTTGACTTTACATACAGAACTTTGTTATACCAATCAGCTGATTCTTTAAATTTCTTTTGTGCATCATAAGCCGCTGCAAGAGATTTAAGATAGGCAACCTTGTTGGCCTCAACACTATCTAAAGCAACCGCTTTATTCACCAACTCCCCAACCCTCGTTTCGTTACCAGGAAACTGTAGCAACAATGCTGCGTAGGCAGAATAATCGCCACCCTCAATTTTGTCAGGGTCCTGACGCTTGAAATATTCTTCAAAGCTGGATTTTGCATTCAGGGAATCTTTCAGCCTGTTGTATGAGAAAGCTCTAATTTTAAAAAGGTTGATGTAAGGATTTGCTCCCTCTGCTGCGATACACTCATCCGCTTTGGCAATTGCCTCCTTAAATAAACCCTGTGCATACTTTATAGAAGCCCTGTAAGAACAAGCTTTTGGATCATCATCAGAGTTTACAAGTAATTTGTCCAGGTATTCAGCACTACGTGGCACATTCGTTTCATAATAATATTGAAACAGTGTTCCGTAAACTGGTGCATAAGCAGGATCCTTTGCAATAGCTTCATTGTAATACTTCATAAAGATTGGCTCTTGAGCTGCACCTTGTGTTTGATACACTCTACCTGTTCTGTAAATAGCCCTTGCATATTTAGGATCAATCGCAAGCGCTGACTGGTAACTTAATACAGCGTTGCCACCGTCTGCAAATTTGCGATAGGCATCACCAAGGTTTGCATACACTTCCGGGTCGTTAAACTTTTTTATGGTGGTAGCTTGCTTCAGCTTAGCAATTGCATAAGCTGCGTCACCATTCTTACTATCAGGATTCCCATTAGCAAAACCAACGGCGTTTAACACCGGGATACTTTTACCAGCACTCAGCGATATGGCCGTTTCAAAGCGACTACGTGCATCCTGAGTTTTACCCTCAATCAGTTCTACATGTCCCATACCAGCTAATACCAATGGACTGTTTGGCATAGAAGAAAGTTTTGCCTGATACAGCGCTTTCGCAGCAGGTACATTCTCTAACCCAATCTCTGCCTGGCCTAACCAATAAGTTGCTTCCTCATTGGCAGGATTAGCCGCTACAAGTTTTTGAAAAACTTCTTTTGCACTTTTAAATCTTTCATAATACATAAATTTCTTACCCTCATCCAAAGTTTGCGCCATAGTAGAACCGGCAAAAAGAATAGAGGCTAAAAGAAATATGCCTGTTGTAATTGTTCTTCTCATATTTTTCAATTTGTAGTTTGACTGTTGCAATGTTATAAAAATTTATAAGGAATCGTTAAAGGCTTAAACTATTTTTTTGGTAATTTTTCGTTCAACTTCACATTTCTCACTTCTAGTTGCATTACCGTTCCCAGGTAGGCTCTTTTGAAGATCAATTGGCCACGTTCATTTTTGAGGAAATTCACAAATCCTGTTCCCAGGCCATTGTAATTTTCTTTGTTTATATAATACAAACCTCGTACCAAGGGGTATCTCCTCGTCACAATGCTCTGTTGCATTGGTTTTACATACGGATTATCTGCACAAAGGATGCAATCGACATAGGCAATCTTAACTTTTTTTAACATCTCCACCTGTTCCGGAATTTCCGGGTTACCTATCCAGTTTATCCCTACCAACCCAATGGCATTTTCATTTGTTGCCACGTAATCCAGCACCTCCCTGCTCGTGGAGGCTGCCTTTACCACAGATGTGTCAAACTTTTCTCCCTTGAGCACAGAATCTACCACAAAACGCACTGTACTGGTAGCATTCAGACCATCGAAGACAATTACCTGGTTGCGGTTTATCTTACCTTTTAGCTGGTCTTCCAGTCTCTTTAAGGTAAAAAGCGTATCCTGGCTTTTTGCATTTACTACTACAGCTATGGCGTCTGTAGCTACTGCATTCCATGCCGGAAGATATTTTAAAGAATCACTTAGAAACTTTTCTTCTTTTTCAGTAAGCCCACGGGTGATGATAATAGTCCTGTTACTGGTGTCTTTAAATAAGTCTCGCAAACACTCTGCCTCCGGTTTGTAATGCGGAATAATGTCTGTGCCGGGAAATGAGGTCTCATACATGGCTATCTGCTCTTCCATTACGGGTTTAAAAGATTCATCTATACTTACATGAATGGTGCCATGGGTGGGGGAATCATACAGGAGTACCTCGTTTTTTTGAGGAACACAGGAAGAATATAATACCAATATAAATGCGTAGAGCACATACATGGGTGCAAACTTGGCTCTTATCATCTTTCGGTAAAATAGTTTTTTTTATAGCCCCTATAAATTCTAAAAAAACCGTACAACATACATACCCCGCCAAAAATTTTCATCACAGGATCATCAAACCTCGCCTGAAAGGCCGTATTAAAATATTTTATAAAAACGAGGAAGGTACCCATACCCAACCAAAGCAGACCCATACCAAAATCCATAATGCTTTTCATGCGTACATAGCCTTTGTTTTTTTCGCTCATTTCTTCCCGTTCAAACTCTTCCAGTGCCATATTTTTCTTTTTTTTAGAAGAAGCAATTTACAAATAAAATAGTATGCTTTAGTCTGCTCCGGTAAACTTTACAGGTATGGTGTAGTAAACAGATACATTTTCTCCTTTGCTTTTGCCAGGTATCCAGGCGGGCATCTTTTTCAAAACCCTCATTACCTCGTTGTTAAATACACTGCCACCATCTTGTATGGTCTCAAACGATTGAAGCCTGCCATCGTACCCCACTACAAACTTTATTTTTACCGATACCAGTTCGCCCGGTTCCATTTCTTCGGGGTTCCTCAGGTTTTTCTGCAGAAATTTGCGAAGGCCTTCCATACCGCCCGGAAATGCAGGCATCACTTCTGCCACTGCCATCGGCGTGAGCTTGTCAACCCCGGCAACCGCAACGGGCTCCTCCCTGGTGGTTTCCTTACCAGCCTCGGGGCCTTTTACAAGCAGTTGCTCCTTTTTATCGCCATCTTGAGTAAAAGCCGAAATAGCTACGCTGTCCAGGTTCTTGGCCAGCTTGGTCGTATTTTTTTCGTCTTTGGTGATGACTATATTTTCTACATATTTTTGGCTTGGCGCCTTCACAGTTTCCTTAGGCTTAGGAATTTCTACCTTTGGTGGCACAGGAGGGGTCGGTGGAAGCTGTTCATAGATCTTAGTTCCATAATTTTCCGGCACTTCAATTTTTGCCAAGGCTGACTTGTCGATCTTCATAAATTTCAGCAGAACAAACCCCGTTGCAGCCAGCAAAAAAGTAAAGCCAAGAGCCATCATCAACCTGTTGTTATAAAATTTGCGCAAGTCGTACGCACCGTACCTCTTGTTACGATGTTCAAAAACAATGTCAATTAAATCGGCGGATAGAATTTGGTCTGTTCTCATGATCGATAGTTTTTGCTGTGAAGTAAAAAGATTTTAAGAAGCTCTTAATAATGAGATGCAGCCAGCCCAGTAAATCCATAATGTGTTTGTTCGGCATTTGCCCGATTGAAAAACATACAGTCCGCAAGGGATAAAGGTCACCGAGCGATTAGAGCGCTTTGTAACTTCCTGGCATAATGCATCAACCCTTTATCTTTGCCGGATGAAAATTTTAATGGTTTGCCTGGGCAACATTTGCCGGAGTCCGCTGGCAGAAGGCATTCTTCAAAAGAAAGCCATGGCGGCAGGTCTTGATTGGGTGATAGACAGTGCGGGTACCAACGGTTTTCACGTAGGTGAAGCTCCACACCATCTCAGCCAAAAAGTAGCCAAAGCCAACGGCGTGGATATCAGTGAACAGAAAGCACGCAGGTTTAATTGCGAAGATGTAACGCAGTATGATATTATTTATGCAATGGCAGCAGATGTAATGCAGGATATGCGTAAAATTTCCGGCCCCCGCATGCAGGAATACAACGTCCAATTATTTTTAGAAGAATTGTATCCCAATCAATTTTTAGATGTGCCAGACCCATGGTATGGCGATGAAGATGGCTATCATGAAGTATACGAACTGATAGATAAAACCTGCGACAGCATCATAGAAAAACATCTTGTAACCAGCAAAAAGCAGCAAGCAAACTAATGGCTAAACCGAGCATACCACAGGGCATGAGAGATTTTTCTGCCCCCACCATTTACAAAAGAAATTTTATTCTCGATACTATTCGTGCTGTATTTCGCCTCTACGGTTTTGAACCGCTGGAGACTCCCGCCATGGAAAACCTGGAGACGCTGATGGGTAAATATGGCGAGGAAGGCGATAAACTTATTTTTAAAGTTTTGAACAACGGGTTGAATGATCCAAAAAATACGGATAAGGCCAAGGCAGGTTTTGAAAAGTTGTTGCAGGGCAAAAATACTGCAGCGCTTACGGAAA
>JBKJKD010000324.1:0-5175 GCA_046597635.1 Ferruginibacter sp.
TGTGAGTTTTCGCTTAAACAGTGCAGATGTAACACTTACTGTTTATCAAAATGAACGGTTGATGCAGGATACCGCTTACGCAAACTATTTATTTGTTCCTTTTACCGATCTCACAAGCGGAGAAGAAAGTTACGGCGGTGGCCGCTACCTCGATCTTGAGATGAGTAGCATCAAAGGCGATTTCATCTTCATCGATTTCAATAAAGCCTACAATCCTTATTGTGCTTACGCAAGCGGCTACAATTGCCCAATCCCCCCAAGGGAAAACAACCTGCCCATAGCCATTCGTGCAGGAGAAAAAAAATATGCAGGTAAGTATATCGACTGATTTGTTTTCTTAAAGCGAAAAAAACACAGTTTTCGAAAGATGATTATTTAGCATTCATGTCGATTAAAATATGCAGAAAACATCAGCAAGTTTGGAAGCAACATTATCCAAGCTTAACTGCCTTTCGGAAATAAAAAGAGCAACAATAAATTGTCGCTCTATCAAAAATTCGTCGTCTTTGTTTGGTGATTTATTTCTTTCTTCTTAATAGTTCACCCTTTTTGCGGGCATACTTTAATTTAAAGCTTTTAATGAATGCTAACATGGCCATTAGCTCCTGCGATGTTACCATTTTGGCCACCGGGAACGCAGCCGGGCTGTTGTAAGTTTTGGTATGTTTCATGTTTGGATATTGGGTAAATGAATGCTTTTACATTCCGGGCATTTCTTTCTTTCTTTTTAAGTCTGCCAGCGAGGGGTCCATTTCTATGGCTTTATCGCACATTTGCTGGCCACGATCCTTCTCACCTTTCTTTTGAAAGCATAAGCCTGCCTGGTACAATGCTTTTCCATCCTTATCATTTATCGTCATCAGTTTCTGGCAGTATTCCAGAGATTTGTCATATTGTTTTTGCTGGTAAAAGATCTCTGCCATGTCTCTCAACAGCACGGTATTATTGGGTTTCCTTTTTAAAATGCCCAGGAGCAATTGCTCTCCTTTAGAATAATCGCCGGCATACAAAGATGCATATCCCATGTTTTCATTAAAATCATTCTTTTGTTCAAACCCATTGGAAGCAGCTTTTTCAAAAGCCGCTACCGCATTTTTATAATCGTTGTTGTTGTAATAGAGTAACCCCAACTCATACATCCATACATTTTTTGCTCCAGGCATCGCTATGGATTTTTCGTACCAGGGTACTGCTTTTTTGTACTCCTCTATATCGAGATAAGTGCGTGCAAGCGTGTAAGTAGCTTCAGCGTCGTTGCTGTTTTGTTTAATGGCGGCCAACAGCGCTTTTTCAGCCTGCGCATAATCTTCCTGCTGGTAGTAACTCATGCCCGTAATTCGATCTGCATCTGCACAATCCGTACATTTTTTTGCAAACGCAATGGCGTTGTCATACTGCCGGTAATTAAAATATAGGCCCATCAATTCCCTGATGGCTTCTTTGTTGCCCGGTTGCAACTCATGCAATTTCGTAAAATTTTGAAGGGCTTTATCTGTGCGGCGCATGTCCAGTAAAACTTGCGCATTGGCAAGATAAGCTTCCGTGTGTTGTGGGTTAAATGAAATGGCTTTGTCAAAAGCTTCGTGAGCTACCAACATGCGGCGGGCTGCTTTTTCTTCTACGCCTTTATTAAAGTAAAAATTGGCGCTGTCAGAATTCGTTTGTGAAAAAGCATTGCCAGAGCAAATCAGTACGGTGGCCAGTAAGAGGTTTTTCATATATGAGGGTTAAGCAACAATTATTCCGTTTAGCTAACAGAATATCATAGCAGCTAACGCCGGAATATCGAAGTTTATTTCGTATTGTTTCGTTTTTTTGTCAACAGGCGTACATATAATATTCTCGTTCATGTAATGGCCGCTTCCCCAGTACATTGTGTTATCGCTGTTGAATAGTTCCTTCCACGATGTTTTTCCCCCCACCGTTGTTTTAAAACCACGATGCGGTTGTAAAGTCATGTTAAGAATTACGAGCAGGTCATCTTTGGCCGACTTACCCTTGCGTTTAAAAATTAAAATGCCTTGTTCCCTGTGATTAACGTCTACCCATTCAAAGCCTTTTGCATCAAATTGCAATTCATGCAGTGCTGGCAAATCTTTGTAGAGATGGTTGAGGCTGCGCACACATTCTTGTAAATTGTTGTGGGCATCATGTTGCAATAATTCCCAATCCAACTCCGACTTGTAATTCCATTCTGAGGTTTGTCCAAATTCGTTACCCATAAACAGCAGCTTCGCCCCCGGGTGGGTGTACATGTAGGCATAGAGTAATCTCAGGCTCGCAAATTTTTCCCACTCATTGCCGGGCATTTTGTACAGCATCGGGCTCTTGCCATGTACTACTTCATCGTGGCTAATGGGAAGCATGAAATTTTCATCATAAAAATACATCATGCTAAAAGTGATGTCGTCCTGGTGCAAGGGCCGGTGCTCCGGCAATTTTTTGAAGTACCTAAAAGTATCGTGCATCCAGCCCATCATCCATTTCATACCAAAACCAAACCCACCCTTATCTACTTCCAGGGTAATGCCAGGCCAGTCAGAAGCTTCCTCTGCTATTGTTTGAATATCGGGGAAGTCACGATACAAAATACTGTTTAGCCTTTTCAAAAAATCTATAGCCTCAATATTTTCGTTGCCACCATACTCGTTGCGCTCCCACTCCCCTTCTTTCCTGGAAAAGTCAAGTCTTATGATAGAATTCACCGCATCAACCCTTATGCCATCGGCATGATATTTTTGCAGCCAAAAATGTGCACTGCTTATCAGAAACGAACGCACTTCTCCCCGGCTGTAATTAAATATGTAACTGTTCCAATCTGGGTGAAAACCTTTGCGCATATCGTTGTACTCGTAGGTATGCGTGCCATCAAATTTAAACAGGCCGTGTGCATCGTAGGGAAAATGCGAGGGTACCCAATCCAGAATTACACCAATATCGTTTTGATGAAGTTGATCTACGAGGTTCATGAAATCTTCGGGTAGGCCAAAGCGTGAGGTGGCGGCAAAAAAACCGGTACCCTGGTAACCCCAACTACCATCGTAGGGATGTTCCATCACCGGCATAAACTCTACGTGGGTGAAGCCCATGGCTTTCACATAGGGCACAAGGCGCTCGGAGAGCTGGTTGTAACTATTGTAAGATTCTTCGTTATTTTTATCGGGCCTCATCCAGCTGCCAAGTTGTACTTCATAAACACTCCAGGGGGCGGAGAGCGAATTATTTTTCTTTCGGTGCTTCATCCAGTCGGCATCTCCCCAACTGTGGTCAAGCTGCCAGGCAATAGATGCGGTACCCGGCCTGAGTTCTGCATAATTTGCAAAAGGATCGGCTTTCTCCGTTTGAATTCCTTCAAAGCCGGTGATGCTGTATTTGTACAAGGTTCCCTGCGTGAGGTTTGGAATAAAGCCTTCCCAAATTCCGGAATGGTCCAGCCTTACAAAGAGCGGATGCAGTTCTTTATCCCAACCATTGAATTCTCCAATTACAGACACAGCCGTGGCGTTGGGCGCCCATACTGCAAAATAAAAACCGTCTGTTTGGAGCACCGTAATAAAATGGCTCCCAAATTTTTCGTAGCCATTTTCCATTTCCCCTTGCTGAAATTTTTCAATATCTGCATCCGTGAAAAAAGAATAATTCCAAACAAGTTTGGTACTCTCTACAAAATGTTCGTCTTCGTATGCCATTGTAAATTTTATGAAGCCGTTTATGTAATATGGTTTAACGTAAATTTAGTAATAGTTAGTTTGCGCTCATATATTATTAGCTGATTTTTATACTACCAACTAAAAGTACCGATAAAAACTAACTACATGTTCAAAAAAATTGCTCTTGTACTCTCGGCCATTTTTATTACTCACTTCGCCTTTTCTCAAACATCTGCTGTATCTGGTATTATACAAGATACTACTACCCATAAAATGGTTAAGAATGCGGTAGTGGCCATGCTTTCACAAAAAGATTCATCGCTTTTAAACTTTACCAGGACCATGGACGATGGTTCTTACCAGCTTGCCGGAATGGCTCCGGGTAAATATATTTTCATGGTGCTGCACCCGAGCTTTGCAGATTATGTAGAAGATATAGAAATAGTAACTGGTAATGAGAAACTACCTGTTGTGGCAGTTACACCCAAAAGCAAATTATTGGAGGCCGTTATTTTAAAAAGTGGCAATCCCATTCGTATAAAAGGTGACACTACCATCTACACTGCTGATAGTTTTAAAGTAAGTGCCAACGCCAACGTAGAAGAACTATTGAAAAAAATGCCGGGAATACAGGTAGATAAAAACGGTCAGATAAAAGCCATGGGCGAAACAGTAGAAAAAGTATTGGTAGATGGAGAAGAGTTTTTTGGTGACGACCCCGGGATGGCTGTAAAAAATCTAAGGGCCGATGCTATAAAGGAAGTACAGGTATTTAAGAAAAAGAGCGACCAGGCAGAATTTACGGGCATAGATGATGGGTTGAGCAAACAAACCATCAACCTTAAATTAAAAGAAAATAAAAAGACGGGTTACTTCGGCAAAATTGATGCTGCGGGAGGCCTACAAAATGATATTGACGACCGCTACAATACCAATCTGCTGTTTAGTTCCTTCAAAGGCAAACGAAAATTATCGACCTTCTTATTAAACGGAAACACCGGCCAAGATGGGCTGGGTTGGCAAGACAGAGAAAAATTTGGCGGCGACGATCTCAATTTCGAAATGACCGACGATGGTGATATGATGTTTTTTTCCAGCGGAGGTCGTGGTTCAGATGAGGAGCCCTATATCAATACCCAAAACGGTTTCATCCGAAATGTAAATGCGGGCTTGAGTTATAACAACAAGTTCTTCAATAAAAATACGTTGAACCTCTCTCCAAAATACAATAGCCAGGTATACGATAACAACAGGACCAATTTTACGCAAACCTCTTTTGCCGGGTCCGATTCTTTACTCAATAAGAATGATGTAACCAACACCCACGTTGATCGCTACGATTTTAAAATATCCGGATCTTACGACATGAAAATAGACAGTAACAATAGCCTTAAAATAAGTTTGAATACAAACCTTTACCACGCTGAAAGTGAAGAAACGACCAGCACTATTTTTCTCATCGGTGGTAATAGTGCTGGTCGTTTCTTCCCTTTCAGCGTGGTAAAGGTTTGTATTCAAACTTATT
>JBKJKD010000087.1:0-27727 GCA_046597635.1 Ferruginibacter sp.
ATCTGGGAGAAACGGGATGGAAAATATGTCTGCATCAGGGATATCAGTAATGATGATGTAAAGGCAAAGTAAGCTGTTGCTTATAGTATTGGTAATGCGGCCGGGCAAAGAAATTTACTTAGTAAATAATTCCTTGCCCGGCCTACTTTACACATAGAAAGATCCCTTCCGGGCTTTTGCCGGTTATATGGATATATTATTTCTGCCTGCTTCATGCAATCATTTAACTGGTAAGTTTACTCCAGGTTCGGCAATTGAACCAACGGTTGCCCTATGATGATTTAACAACATTTCTCGCTTCAGGGTTATTTTGTAAGGGTGGTTCCTTTGCTGTCGTTTCACTTGTACTGGTTGGTCAAAGACAAAAAACAAACCGTATGAAAATATTTGATGTATCAATTTTTTGCATCATGAGGATCTCATAACAATTAAGTCTGAAGACTTTGAAGAAAGACTGCAAAAGGAAAATAGTCATCACTAACAGCCCATCAACCAAAACCAACCATATGCCAGCAGGTCAACTTTTACACCCAACCGCCCCTAAAGAAAGAATCAGCTCACTTGATATCATCAGAGGTATTGCATTGTTTGGCATCCTGCTGATGAACATCGTTGGTTTTGGTCTTTACAAAGCCTATTACGATCCCACCAATTCGGGAGGGGCTACCGGTTGGGATTTAAAGGCATGGTGGATCAATAGTCTGTTTTTTGAAGGCACCATGCGTGGGCTCTTCTCGATGTTGTTTGGCGCAGGCGTTGTGTTGTTCAACAGCCGAACCATTAATGGATTGCCTGATATTTCTGTAACGGATGCCTACTTCCGCAGAACCTTATGGTTGTTGCTGTTTGGTGTTATTCATGCGTACCTGTTGTTGTGGGCAGGAGAAATATTATTCCCCTACGCTGTTGTTGGATTAATTGCTTACAGTTTTAGAAATTTAAATCCCCTAAAACTGGTTATAGCCGGGATTTTTTTCTCATTGTGCCTCACTGCCTTGAATGTGAAAGACTATTATCAAACAGAAGAAAAGTTTGCTGCTTATACGATGGCAGCAAAAAATACTGCCGCAACCGATGACATAACCAAAGAAAATAAGAAAGCGATTGCCGAATGGGAAACAATCGTAGCTGATAAAAAGGCAAGCCCAGAGGCCTATAATCAATTAAAAAAAGAGTATTCTAAAAGCTACTTCAGTATTGTATGGTACAGGTCGGCCATCATACAAATAAGACAGAGTGTATGGGTATACCGAATGTGGATTTGGGATGTTTTTTCGATGGTTTTGCTGGGCATGGCCTTCTTCAAAAATGGAATTTTTAAAGCCGAGAAACCGAATCGCTATTATGGGGTTATGATGTTAATTGGGTATGCAGTAGGAATAGCCGTTAACTATTGGGAAACGTCATACATATCCCAACAAAACTTTTCAATACAAGCTTTTTATTTAACGGATATCACACATGAGTTGGGAAGAGTTCCTACCACGATTGGACATATTGGCCTCATCATGCTTTTCATTAAATCGGGCTTTCTCCCATTTCTGCAAAGAGCCTTGGCAGCGGTTGGGCAAATGGCGTTTTCAAATTACATCATGCACACCATCATTTGTGTTACTATTTTCATGGGCTTTGGTTTTGGCATGTATGGAAAATTGCAGCGCCATGAATTGTACTATATTGTTGTCGGTATCTGGATTTTTCAATTGATCGTTAGCCCGCTATGGTTAAAGTATTTCCGCTTCGGGCCATTGGAATGGCTGTGGCGCAGTTTGACGTATTGGCAAAGACAACCGTTTAAAAAATAGAATCAACAGGTCTGTAAAGATTCCAGGCTTCGCAGTTGTAGACAAACAGTTTTCAAAATGTTTCAGTCATTATCCTATCAGAGAATATATTTAAACAGCTTTAAAGCCCGCAGAGGTTGAAGCACACGGACATTTAAACCCAATGAACAATTCAAATATGAAAAGCATTTTTTTATTGCTACTGTTTGCTTGCCAGCTTCATCTAAATGGAAGCGCACAAAAGCTGCCTAAAGTGATCATCCTGGCAACGGGAGGTACCATTGCCGGCAAAGGCACTACCCCTGATAGGGCCGCATATGAATCAGGAAAAATTCCTATCGGGGATTTATTAATTGCCATACCCTCCATCACTAAACTGGTTGACGTGAAGGGCGAACAAATATCCAATGTTGCAAGTTCCAACATCACAATCGAAATTTGGTTGAAGCTGGCAAAGCGAATCAATGAAATATTTACCAACAATGAAGCCGATGGAATTGTGATTACGCATGGCACCGATACGCAGGAAGAAACAGCCTATTTTTTAAGTCTTACAACTCGTTCAGATAAACCTGTAGTGCTTACCGGTTCAATGCGTCCGGCAACAGCCATCAGCTCAGACGGACCAAAAAATTTGTATGACGCCATTCTGGTTGCCGCTGCACCGCAAAGTAAAGGCCGGGGTGTTGTTCAAAGTTTTAATGACATGATCTTTGACGCAAGAAATGTAACCAAAACCAATACAAGTAATGTAAACGCTTTTAGTTCGCCCAACGCAGGGCCCATAGGAAAAATTTATGACGGCCAGGTTAAATACTTCAGCCAACACATCTATACCAATAATAAAAAACCATTTTTCGATATTAGCAATATTGCCCAGTTGCCAAAAGTTGAGATTGTGTACATGTATATTGGCGCTTCTACCACTCCTCTAAATGCGTTAATTGATGAAAAAGTGGATGGAATTGTTATTGCGGGTGCAGGCGGTGGCAGTTTTAGCAAGGCCTTTCAGGTTGCTGCAGGAAATGCAAAGTTGAAGGGTGTGGCCATTATCAGGTCATCAAGAGTAGTATCAGGTGAAATCACTCTTGCTACAACAGATGAATTCAACGACGTCAAAATGAATACAGTTGCTGCATTTGATCACAATCCGCAGAAAGCAAGAATTTTATTGATGCTGGCACTTACAAAAACAAGAGAAAGAGAAAAGTTGCAGGAAATCTTTATGAATGATTGATGGAGAATAAGAGTTGATAAGCCAATTTTAAATCAGAAATATATTGTAGTCAGCTCTGCAAAGTCTCCGGACTTCGCAATTGAGTTCAAAGCGAAGGTTCATTCAATTTTACAGTCTGGAGATATTCAAAAATAATTGACGATAATAAAACCATATACATTTATGCAACGCAGAAACTTCATCAAACAATCAACACTCACCGTTATAGGCATGGGTGTATTTGGCTCCTTACTTTCTAACAATAAAAAAACAGGAGGAGCATTAAGCGTAAACGGCAAACGTATTGAAAGCCGCATTTTTGAATTGGCCAAATTTGGCGTGGATGAAAAGGGCCGAAATTACAGAGTAGCATATACCAAAGGCGATATAGAAGGTCGTGCATGGTTTATGGAGTTGATGAAAAAAGCAGGCCTTAACCCAACAATTGATGCTGCCGGTAATATTATTGGCAAACGCAACGGAAAAAATGCATCCCTCAAACCCATTGCTTTCGGTTCGCATATTGACATGGTGCCCGATGGAGGCAACTACGATGGTACACTTGGTTCCCTCAGTGCATTGGAAGTTATAGAGATCTTAAATGAAAATAATGTTGTAACAGAACATCCCCTGGAAGTGATCATTTTTGCCAATGAAGAAGGTGGCACCATCGGCAGTATGGCCATGGTTGGCAATTTATCAGCAGAAGGATTAAAACAAAAAAGCCAGAGTGGATTAACGCAGGCAGAAGGTATTAAAGCCCTTGGCGGTAATCCTGACAACATTCAATCGGCTAAGCGGAATAAAGGAGATATCCATGCATGGCTTGAATTGCACATTGAGCAAGGCGGTATTTTGGAAAGAGAAAAGATACAGATAGGTGTGGTTGAAGGTATTGTAGGTATTGTGCATTGGGAAGTGACTGTAGAAGGTTTTGCCAATCATGCAGGTACCACGCCCATGGCGCTGCGGCAGGATGCTTTGGTTGCTGCATCCAAATTTGTTATTGCGGTGAATGAAGTCATCAACAGTGTAAAAGGCAACCAGGTAGGTACCGTTGGAAAAATTGGAGTACAGCCCGGTGCATACAATGTGATTCCCGGTAAAGTATTGTTGGGTTTGGAGATCAGAGATTTGTCTGCACCAAAAATTGAAATGCTGTTTAAAGCAATTGAAAAGAAAGCCGTAACGATTGCTTCGTCTTCCAGAACAAAAATCAGTTTTGTTCGCCAGGCCAATGAATCGAAACCTGCATTAACCAATAAAGCCTTGCAGCAAAGCATCAACAGCTCCGCCAAAGCCCTGGGCTTTACCACAAAGTTTATGCAAAGCGGTGCGGGGCATGATTCGCAGGAAATGGCAGCAATAGCACCCGTTGCTATGATCTTTATTCCAAGTGTAGGCGGCATCAGTCATTCGCCTAAAGAATTTTCAACAGCAATTGATATGGCCAATGGAGCCAATGTGTTACTGCAAACTATTTTGAAACTGGATAAAGAGTAAATCAACTATGCAGGAAGAAGAAAATAAAGCAAGCCTTGTTCCGACCGATGACAGTCCACAGCAAGACCAACTGTTGAATAATCCTTCAAGGGATGAACCTATTGTACATGTTGCAGAAACATCGGACTTGCCTACCGAACAGGCAGGCATCATAAATCCTACATCAGACATTCAAAACATGGAAGTACACCATCAGGCCCACGACCCTGCTGCACCACATCATAAGAAAAACTGGAAAAGTTATTTCTGGGAATTTCTAATGTTATTCCTCGCTGTGCTATGCGGATTTTTTGCAGAGTATCAGTTAGAGCATAAAATTGAGAATGACAGGGAATTGGTTTACATGCAGAACATGCTGGAGGATTTGAAAAATGATACGGCCATTTATGCAGATTACGCTGCAAGAAATGCCATTGTAAGAGATTTAGTGGATACCGTAACCGTTTTGATTAAGCGACCGGATCGGAAAAAATACATCAGCACACTTGCATATTCTGCAAGAATTATGACTGCTAAATGGAAACAGATAGCCATGGTGCAGCGGACTTATGAAGACATGAAAAGTTCCGGTCATCTTCGATTGGTACGCAGAAAGGAAGTGGCGGGAAAAGTTTCTTCCTACTACAACTCTTTATCAGAGCTAGATACCTACAATAATGTGGGAATGATATGGTCGAATAATTATGCGCAGGCAATGGCAAAACTTTTTGATGGTGAGGCCCTGTTAAAAATAATTAAGGAGAAAAAGGAAGTGAGTTTAACTGCTGATGTGATGATTAGTGAAGATAAGTTTGCCATAAATGAGCTACTAACGAGTGCCGGTTATTTTTATGGGGCATTATCATTAAATAACAATGTGGCAGCTATAAGAAAAACTGCAGCCGCCGAACTCATTGAACTTATAAAAAATGAGTATAAGCTTAAATAACATGAGCGAAGAAGAAAACAAAGAAAGTCCACCACCAGCAGACATCATTCCCCAACAAGACCAACAGTTGAACCCTTATTCAACTGATGAAGCCATTGTACCTGCAACTGAAACATCAGCCGAAGTTGAACAACCTTCAACCTTAAACCCTCAACCTTCAACCCTAGAAGACATGGAAGTACATCACCACGCCCACGACCCGGCAGCACCTCATCACAAGAAAAACTGGAAAAGTTATTTCTGGGAATTTTTAATGTTGTTCCTGGCAGTTTTCTGTGGATTTTTAGCAGAGTACCAGTTGGAGCATACAATTGAAAACCAACGGGAAAAAAAATATATTCAGTTATTGATTGAGGATTTGAAAACAGATACCACTCAGCTAGAAAATTATATTGCTGGAAGAAAGGAAAAACGAGTGATGATGGATTCATTAGTTTTATTGTTAAGCACAGGCATGCACAAACAACTGGGTAATGAAACTTATTTTTTTGCCCGCCATGTCTTTAATAATCCACCTTTTGTAAGTACAGATGGCACCATACAACAATTAAAGAACGCCGGCAATCTCCGCTTGATAAGGAATGAAAAGATTATCAATAAGATTCTTGCCTATGATGCAGGAGTTAAAGACCTCAAGGAATGGGATGAAGCTGATACAAGAATGAGAACAACTTTTCGGGAAGTAGGGGGAACGGTTTTTAATGCGTATCAACTTTACAAGACTATGGACTCTGCTTTTAAGTTTATACGACCAACAACCAATCCGCAATTAATAACAGACAACCAGGCAACAATTAATACGGTTACCTTCCAGATACAATACATTTCATTAAGCTGTATGGGAAATATGATAAGAGCAACGGTGTTAAAAACAAATGCCAAAGAACTTATTGACTTAATAAACAATAAATACCATCTCAACTAAACTATGGAAGAACACAAACCAGATTGCCTCCCGGAAGAAGATAAGCCGCCAGCCAATGAGCCAAACTTGAACCCTCCTTTAAATGATGAGCTTATTGTACCTGCAGCTGACAACCCAATAAAAGCTGAACAGCCTTCAACCTTAAACCCCGTCCGACCCGTTCATCCGGGCGGGCTTAAACTTTTAAACCCTGAGATGGAAGTACATCATCACGCCCGCGACCCGGCAGCGCCTCATCACAAGAAAAACTGGAAAAGTTATTTCTGGGAATTTTTAATGTTGTTCCTGGCAGTTTTCTGTGGATTTTTAGCAGAGTACCAGTTGGAGCATAAAATAGAAGGCGATAGAGAAAAAGAATATGCGAAAGCATTATTTGATGAAATGTATGCAGACTCAATTGTGTTCGAAACAAAAATAAACGGACGGCTGGGAAAAGAAAAAGATTGTGATTACCTCGTTAGCTATATAAAAGATAGTTCGTTAACAGATTTGCCAAAAGATTTTTATGCTGCGTATACCGTAGTTATGTATCTTATTACCAGTTATACATTTGAGCCGAAAGATGGTGTTTTGAATCAGCTCAAAGGGTCTGGTTCGCTCAGGTATTTCAAAAGTGCATCTCTTCAAAAGCTTTTTGGTGAACTCAGTGTTTACATCAACAATGTACGTGACAGAAACGATCAGGAATACCAGTTCTTTGCCAGTCCTATAAAACAGTTTAGTTTAAAACATTACGACTTTAGCTGGATGAACGAGTTAAGGAAGTTGGATGGAACGGGTTATAACATGGAACTGATTGCGAAGTATCGTAAAGGCAATACCCACATCAAAGCTGATATTTTAAACCTTTCCACGTTTGACAGAAATGAAGCAATTAATATGATCTTGTTTTACAAACAGATGCTTGTATCAACCCGAACACTAGCCATGAAAGATTACATGACGGCCAATAAAAAACTATTGCAAGAACTTCGGAAAGAATATAACCTCCAATAAAAAATGGAAGAACAAAAAGCAAACCCGCTATCAACAGATGACCGTTCACAGCAAGATGCACAATTGAACATCCCTTCAGCTGATGAAACAGTTGCACCTGCAGCAGAAACATCGGACATCATAAATCCTACATCAGAAATAAAAGATATGGAAGTACATCACCACGCCCACGACCCCGCCGCACCACATCACAAGAAAAACTGGAGAAATTATTTTTGGGAGTTTATGATGTTGTTCCTGGCGGTGTTCTGTGGATTTTTAGCTGAGTACCAGTTGGAGCATAAGATAGAAAGAGATCGGGCCAAAGAACTAGCCGCCAGTTTCTATAATGAACTCAAAAATGACTCTGCTGCTTTAAAAACAATACAGGATTTTCGGATTAGAAAATATACTGCATTGAAGTACCTGCAAAGTTATTTTCAGGACAGCAGCCTAATCAAATGCTCTAATAAGTTTACGATTGAATTGTTGTACGGTTATTATACTTTTAGTCCTTCTTTTTTTGAACCGGGCGATGCTATATTAGAACAATTAAAAAATTCAGGGTCACTCCGGTACTTTAAAAGCAGGGAGTTGCAAAAACTTACAGGCGATCTGTCTACAGCCATTACTAACCTGCGCAAAAGGAATGCTTTTGAAGAAGTATTCTACCGTGAAAATATCTGGCCATTCCTGGTTCAATACAATGATACGAAATGGTATGAAAGTATTGTTGCCCGGTCGAATGAATTTTTTGTCAGCTTTCTAAAAGAATATGAAAAGACTGGTGGGGATGCACAGTTCCATTTTGATAATCCTGCAATTTTTGACCGAAAAAAAGCTACTAATACAACCAGCATTTATAAAATTATATTAAAAGGAACCGGCGATTCTCAATATCAAATTTATAGGAGCCTGAATAACAAACTTCAGGAAGCATTACGAAAAGAATATCACCTGGATTAATATGAGCGAGGAAGAAAAGAACGAAAACCCAGAGTCAACATCCGATAGCCCGGAGCAGGAGTTACAGTTGAATAATTCTTCACCTGATGAAACCCCTGAACCTACTGCTGCAACATCAACCATCATAAATCCTACATCAGAAATAAACGATATGGAAGTACATCACCACGCCCACGACCCGGCCGCACCACATCACAAGAAAAACTGGAAATCTTATTTCTGGGAATTTTTAATGTTGTTCCTTGCTGTATTCTGTGGATTTTTTGCTGAGTATCAACTGGAGCATAAGATTGAACGAGACAGGGAGAAAAAATTTATACAAACCTTTATTGAAGATTTAAAAGTTGATACCGCTGCCATACATACCAATCTGGTTTTTCAAAAGCTGAAACGAAATCAACTAGACTCATTGATTTATCTACTACGTGAGCAAAAAATAAAAGGTTACGAAAATGAACTCTATTATCTGGGAAGAATACTGGTAAGAACCACCCGTTTTCAAAGCAACGATAGAACCATTACCCAATTAAAATTTTCCGGTTCATTGCGGTTGATAAGAAATGAAAATGCAGCCGACAGTATTATTTCTTATCAAAAATTAGTTGATTACATCTTGCAAAATGTAGATGACGAACGTATCGAAAGAAGATCCGCAGATCCCTTGCTCTCCCGTATATTCGATCCATTTGTTTTTGATAGCATGCTCGATGAATTTAATAATGTGAACAAACCAACAGGAAATCCTCCTTTACGATCTTACGATCCTTCTTTGCAGCAAGATCTTGCCTTTTGCATCAACCAACTTAAAGGAAGCAATATCATTATTACAACAAGACTTGAGTTGTTGAATAAAAAGGCAAAAAACACTATCCTATTTTTACAAAAGGAATATCAGCTTTAATAAATTCATCTCTTATGAAATTAATATTAATTATGCTTATTACTGCTTCGATGATAGCAGGTTGTAAGCCTGGCAAAAATCACTGCAGCGCCGAAACATTTTACATGCCTGCAGAGTGGGACGCCCATGATGCGGTGTGGCTCGGTTGGGAGAGAGACAGCCTGCGTGGTTATTATCCTGCTGTTGCAAATATGATTAAAGCATTGGCGCCAAATGTTACAGTTAAAATTGCCTTTCATAATGATACGCTACTGCTGCAAGCGAAAGCCTATTTAGCTTCACAAGGAATTGACAGCAACTTGTATAAAACCTACATACTGCCCGGTGATCGCTACTGGATAAGAGACCATGGAGCTGCATTTTTAGTGAATGGAAAAGGAGAATTGGGCGTAGCGGATTTTGCCTGGAACAGCTATGGCTATCCCGGTTTTTTGGAGCAGAAATATGAAGGCAATATGGATAGTGTGAACAAATACTATACGTTGGGTAATAAGAAAAGATTACAAACAGCGGCGGTTGACAGCTTGATGGGGGTAAAAGAAGGGGCAATAATTTTAAAAACAAATGTGATTCACGAAGGCGGCGCCATAGAAGTAAATGGCGCAGGTACGCTCATTCTGTGTGAGGCAACCGTGTTTCAACGCAACCCCGGTGTGGAAAAGGAATACCTGGAAACAGAATTTAAACGAGTGTTAGGCGTAACCAACATCATTTGGGTAAAGGCAGGGCTGGCCGATGATCCATTGCATTTCTTTCGACGCATAACAGGTGCTTATGTGGGTGGCGGTACGGGTGGGCATACCGATGAGTTCGTTCGATTTGCAAACGAAAATACCATTTTGTTAGCATGGGTTGAGGAGAACGAAAAATCGCTTAACCCTATCAATCAAATGAATTACGACCGGATGAATGAAAACTATAATATCCTTAAAGCTGCAAAGGACCAGGATGGAAAGCCATTCAATATTATCAAAGTGCCATTACCCGATTTGATTGCAAAACAAATAGTGGCCAGAGAAAACATAGATGCAGCTGAGGTAACATTGGATATGGAGGTAGGAAGTTTTATTCCATCAGAAAAACCAACAATTGGTGACACACTATTAAGAGTGCCTGCCAGCAGTTATATGAATTACCTGGTAACAAATGGTCTTGTGTTATTGCCAACTTATACTGCAATGGGTTCGTCCAAACAAAAAGAAGAGCAGGTGCAAAAAATTTTTGAAAAGCAGTTTCCCGGAAGAAAAGTTGTATTTATAAATGCCATCATGGTAAACTGGAGTGGGGGCGGTATCCATTGCAGCACACAGCAACAGCCCAAGAAGACAACCAATTAAATCAATCCAGCGTTTCCTATTTTTCACGATCTGATTTCTCGCTCGCCCGTATCGAGTACAGCACTTGTATTGTAGGTTAGTTGGGATGAGGCTCCACAACCAAGCCTTAGCCGCCATCTGTGACAGGCAGGAACAACTTACTTAGCCAGTAGGTAACCGGGAGAAGCCGACACTACGACTCTGATATTCATCGTAACGACCTATTTTTACAATCGGCATAAAAAATAATCAACCTTGGAAATCGAACCGATTTCCTAGGTTGATTTTATAAAATTGATTTGTCATCGTATGTTGCTTCCGGAAAAAACTCTTTACTTTTTCAAGTTTGCTTTAAAAACACCGTTGGGTTGCGTAGAGCTTAATCCCACCGCCTTTTGATCTTTTATTTCGAATTGTATTTTGTAGCCGGGCACGCCTTTTAGCGTAAAGGCATCTTCAGAAAATGGCAGCAACTCAAATGAACCCTGCCCAGGTGCAGTTAACCAAAGTGCCTGGTCTTTGAGGGCGACAGTGGCAGTTACAGGCACAGTTTCAAACTCAAAAACGCCAACATATTTTTCCATGTCTGGCAAGGATAGTGCAAACAATGATTTGCCTTGTAGCTGGTCTAATTTTAGTTTTGTGTCAGGGCTTTTTGTGATGGCATAGGCTTTCTCAAAATTGGCGATGGCATTGGGAGTATCTTTTTTGGCAACCAGTAAATCTGCATAGGAGTCGTAAACATTGCCACTGGCCGGGTAGTTGGCTATATTCATTTCAAACAAAGCAGCAGCTTTATCAAAGTGGCCGAGCGAGAGCGAATTGTAGCCCAGTCCATTTACCTGGCTTTCTGGCGGTAATACTTTGTAACCAAACTCCTTTGAGACGGTTTGGTAATGTTGTTCCAACTTCTTGAGGATACTCATACCAGGCTCCATAAAATCTGCCTGGTCAAGTTTCATGCGATGCCAGTCAAAAATAAAACGAAGCCCATCATATTCGCTGGGCAGCGGCACGGAGCCATGGTCATCGTCAGCATAATATTTACTGGCATATTTCAACCCGTTTTTAGCGTTGTCTTTAATAAATTTATCGAGGGCAAAAATAGATCGCACATGCCTGGTGTCTATGCCCGTATCTTTCTTCATTTTTTCAACACTCATTTTCTCGGGCAGGGTGTTGGCTATGCCGAGGTACAGCTTCGTGCCACCGTATTTTTGTGCTGATAATTTTTTTGCGGTGGTTTTCAAAAACGCTTCTTTATCATACCACATACTAGGGTCTATGCATATATAAGCATTAAACATTTTAGTATGATTGGTTAATATATTCATCACCGTGAGACCGCCAAAGGAATGGCCGATAAGGGTTTTGTAGGCTTGTGTAGGGTAAACAGAATCGATGTGTGGCATCAATTCTTGTTGCAGGAAGGCGGCAAAGTTTTCACCACCGCCCGTTGTTTTAGAAAAACTGCTGTCCATCATGGGAGGGTCGCTCACTATGTGCGTAGGAGTGAGATCCCTTGTGCGGTCTGTGTTTGGGATGCCCACTATAATCATCTCGGGCAGCACCGTATTGCCATTTACCTGGCTCAGTTGCTGTATGATGCCCACCACCGATTCAAAATGGCCATCCCCATCCAGCAGGTACACAACAGGATAGCGCTGGCCCGTACCGGACTGCCCACTTTTCATATCCGGAACATAGACCCATACTTTTCTTTTCTCTTTAAGGATGGTGGAATGGACGCTGTCCACTTTTCCGATGATTATTTTGTTGTCTGTTTGTGCAATGGCGCTCCAATAAAAAAAGCTGCACATTAAGAAGGGGAGAACATGTTTCATAACCTGGTATTAAGTTGAGAAATGAAAGATGACAGAAGTAATTGGATGGTTCAAATCTTCGTATCAAATGTATTGTAAAATTATAATGTACTTATTTTAATTTTATCACATCGCTTGCTCAGCCCAAAGGCCATGCGCACTTTATATGTTGGATGGGCGACAGACAATATTTTGTTGCTTCCCTTGTTCTACCCCCGAAATATCAGCTGGAGTAATTGCAATTAAAATCTGTCTATCTTCCCCTGCAAATGCACGAATGTGTGTTTAAATTAGATTACAACTATGGAAGAAGCCAAGTATTTAAAAAAAAATCGCCATGCTACCTGGTTGGAGCTGTTCTTTGACCTCATATTTGTGGTGGCATTGGGTAAGGTTACCCATCTTTTATCTGGCACCCACGAGCAACACCTGGAGCCAGGTGCCTTTGCCCGGTTCTTTATATTTTTTATCCCTTTCTGGTGGCTATGGGTGTTGCATACTTCTTTTTCTAATCGGTACGACAGCGATAACCGACTTCATAGAATATTTACGCTGTTACTGATGTTTGTACTCATCATCTTATCTGCTACCCTTGATGCAGGAGCCGAAAAAAATTATCGACCGTTCCTGATGGTTTTTGGAGTGGCGAAACTGATCATAGCTGTACTTTACATAAAAGATAGTCTAAACACAAAGCAAGGTTCCGTAAACAAGAATATTGTTTGGGCAATGGTTTTCGGCACGCTATTATCGATGGCTGGTATTTTGTTCAGCTACGCTGCAGCGGCAGCATTGCTGCTGGCTGGTATCTTGTTAGAAGTATTGTGGATGCAGTGGATTCTTCACTCCAAATTACAAACCCGTGCGGTAGATAAGGAACACCTGGTGGAAAGAATTGGGCTGCTGGCACTCATCTTCCTGGGAGAGTCCATCATTTCGCTGGTTGCAGGGTTAACTTCTGTATCCTGGACGTGGACGGCCATTACCAGCGGTGTAACAGGTTTTGCAATTATTGCCATGATCTGGTGGATTTATTTCGATTCGTTGGATGTGCTGATAGAAAGTAAAAAAGATAAAAACGGAACAGGAATCGTTTATTCCCAACTACTGGTTTATATGAGCTTTGCCATATTGGCCAATACAATCAGGCATGCCATCTTAGACGATCTTGATCTGCCGCAGTTCAGGATCATGGCCATCACAGGAATGCTATTGTTATACGTAGGCAAGCAAACGGCCTATGCAATAAATGCTCCCGAAAACAACAGGTATCGTGTAATCAACTCGGTGATGGCGCTTACCGTAGCCGCGGCATCTTTGTTCTTTAGCAATAATCTTTACATCTTGCTCGGTATAGCAGTTTCTTTTGCTGTTTATATTATGGCGAACTACAAAACGCAGATGAAACTTTACGGTAAAGTAAATTTCTGATGTGATGTTGCTCATCCAACGGTAGGAGCGCCACGCTCCAAATCAGAATCATAGAATCTAATTCATTTTTTCCTCAGTGGCTAGCTGAGGTTATTGGCCATATTTTGATATAGGGACGCTTGAGATAAAGATTTCCCTTGTCAAACATTTCCTTACCTGCTTTATCAATTACTTAGGCAGTTTTGCTGTTTGTAAATTGCCTAGCTGCCTCCGCCCGTGCCCATTTGCTTTTGAATTTCCCACTTGGCACACCTACCATTTACCTGTAAAAAATTAACATCTTAAAAAGTTAAATCCAACTGAAACAAAACCCCGTAATTATAATCGTTAATCCGTACCCCATTCAAAGCTGCCACTACTCCCCAGGAAAAGTTTCGAATAATGTTTGCCCCGCCCGTGCTATGGGGTTTATCTAATCACTTTTTAAATATTAAAACACATGAAACGTAAAATTTACGCAGCCATTATGTTAGTGGCAATGAGCTTCAATACCTTTCCGGTATGGGCTTCCAGTCATCGGGAGGCTCCCATGATTGCAGACGATCCGATGGCGGATAACACCGATCTGTACGCTTTTAAAAGTCCAACAGATCCAAATAAAATTATCCTGATTGCCAACTACATTCCATTCCAGTTGCCACAGGGAGGTCCGAATTTTTATCATTTCAGCGAGAATGTTCGCTACGAGATCCACATTGACAACAACATTGCTACCGCTGGTGATGACATTGTTTACCGGTTTACTTTCGATCGCAACAATGAAGATCCCACTACTTTTTTCAACATCAGGCTGGGTAAAGAGAATGTAAAAACAACCTACACGCTGGAAAGAAGTATGGATGGTGGCAAAAAGTTTACCACTATCATTACAAAAGGTATCGTGCCTCCGCCAAATATCGGAGCCCGTTCTATCAGTTCGCCTGTTGGTCTCAATGCGCCGGATTATCAGTCCCTGATGACCAAGGCCATCAAAACTTCCAGCACTGGTGAAAGAGTTTTTGCCGGACCGGTTGACGATCCGTTCTTTGTAGATCTTGGAGGTATTTTTGACCTCGGCGATGCGCCACGCCAGGGACCAACTTACGCAGAAGACGGCCTTGCTTGCATCAACGTTTCCAGCCTTGCCATAGAAGTAGATATCAGCACACTGCAGGCACAACGAAAAGGCCTGAACGAGGCTGCTAATATTCTTGACCCTTCCTACGTAATAGGTGTATGGGCATCGGCCAGCAGGCAAAAAATCGCCGTATTAAACGACATTAAAAAAGATGATTCTAGCAATCCTTATGAAGGAAGCGGTCAAAAAGGTGAAGATCCTGGTATGTCTTACAGTGGTCCATGGATACAGGTTTCCCGCCTCGGAATGCCATTAACCAATGAAGCCGTTATTCCTCTTGGTGAAAAAGATCTTTGGAACAGGCTTACACCTTACCAAGACCTTAGCAGGCTTGCACGTTTTGGAAATTATTTCTACAATCCAGAACTGGCGCTTTATATGGATGATGCTCAATTCGGCGGAGCCGTACCTGCATTCTCTCCACTACGCATTCAGAAAAATTCATTGGGTCAGTTTGGTTTTGGCAATGGCCAAAACGGTCTGTATGCATTGAAAGGAAATGCTGCACTCAACGGAACTGCCTTGAGCGAAGCCAATTTCGGCGGACTCTTATTGCCTGGCCCAAACAAGCCTCGTTCGGTTGATCTTTGGCCTATCTTCCACACCGGTGTTCCTAACCTTGCCCCTTATCAATTGGCCACAGGCAAAGGCGGTAACCCACTTGCTGTAGGAAAACCATTTATCAATAACTTTCTACCAAACGGCGGCGATATGCTTCGTTTAAACATGGCGGTTCCTGCTACTTCAAGAACCTCGGCAGATTTCAGTTCAGAAGGTTTGGTTCAAGCTGCAGTGTTGGGTTTATTAGATTCAAGATTTAACACTAACACAAGCCTTCAATTTATTCCTAATATGGATGGCTTTCCCAACGGTAGAAGACTGGAAGATGACGTAACCAAAATAGAGTTACAGGCGGTAAGCGGTATAGTACTGGCGGCTATTGGCTTATGGTACGACGACTATATTCCCGGCCCAGGCGCCAGCCCGGTAACCAAAGATTTGCTTGATGTGTATACCTACAAAACAGGGATTGAGGCAAACGACACCACGTTTAAAACTTCCTTCCCCTTTGAGCAAACACCATGGGCAGCTACCCACAACTGTGATTGCGGTCCTGTGGCACCCGCCCGTAGCGCAAGGTCTAATAGTTTTGGACAGGCAGACGTCAACAAAAGTTTTGGTCTTTCATTGGCAGCACCGCAGGTGAAAATGAAAGCATCACCCAATCCATTTATTACCAACACTACTTTGCAGTATGAGCTGAGTACCGCAGCAAGGGTAACTATCTCTGTGTACGATGCGCAGGGTAAAGAGTTACAGGTATTGGTAAACGAAAATAAAAAGGCGGGCAGTTATACTCAAAGCATCAACGGAGCAGGTCTTGGATCTGGAACCTACTTTGTAAAAATTGCTCAAGACGGCGTGGTTAAACAAACGCTCCCAATTGTAAAATAAGCATGCAAGAAAGGTTTTAAACGAAGTCGTTTAAAACCTTTCTTTTTAAAAGTTAGCCCTTAAAAAAATTAAAATGAAAAAGCAATATTTATACTTTTTATTAATTGCACTCTTCACCTTAACGGTGGGCTTTGTAGTGATGAAATATAAAAATCTGAAAAGTGCAGATCAGGAAACTGTTTATCCCTTGCTAAACCGCAAAGGAAATGCTAACAGCAGCGAATGGAAATTTGCAAACGATAACTACAGCAAACTGGTTGCAAAGATGGAGGCCAACCCCGACGATCATAAATCGGCGATTGCACTGGTAAACACTTATATACTTGAAGGAAGAGCCAGTGGCAACATAGCGTATTATGACAAAGCAGCCATGAGCGTAGTAGAAAAAATATTAAAAAAAGATGAAAAGAATTACGAAGCCATCTGCCTAAAAGCACTGATAGAATTGTCACAGCATCATTTTGTGGAGGGGTTAGCAACAGCCAATATAGCCGTGCAACTTAATCCCAACAGTGCCTTCGCTTATGGTTTACTCGTAGATGCCAACATAGAAATGGGTAATTATACTGCGGCGCTAGATGCTGCAGATAAGATGGTGAGTGCAAGGCCAGACCTCCGATCGTATTCGAGGATAGCCTACCTGCGGGAAATACATGGCGATATACCAGGCGCAATAGATGCTATGAAAACGGCAGTTGCTTCTGGAGTACCGGCTGAAGAATCTACCGAGTGGTGCCGCAGCCAACTTGGAAAGTTGTATGAAAACATGGGGCAGATAGATTTGGCGTTGTTACAATACAGGCTGTCAGTAGCGGCAAGACCCGGTTATCCCAATGCTTTGAGGGGCCTGGCAAGAATAGCCGCATTTAAAAATCAACAGGACAGTGCAATTTTTTATACTGAAAATGCTTCTCAATTTTCAAACGATATTGGTATCAAACAAGCCCTTGCTGAAGTTTATAAAACCAGTGATCCAGAAAAGGCTGAAACCATGATGAAGGAAGTGATTGAGGAAATGACTGAAATGTCCAGGCAGGCAATAGAAGATCCTACGGCCGGGCATTATTCTGATAGGGAACTTGCCTATGCCTTTTTGCAAAATGACAACAGCAAAAAAGCTTTGGAGCATGCCCTCGCAGAGTACAACCGCAGGCCATTAAATATAGATGTAAACGAAACAGTGGCATGGGTTTATTATAAGGCTGATGATGCGGGCAAAGCTATACCATTCATTGAAAGAGCCACGATTACAAAATCACGCAACCCATCGCTGCTATGCATTGCAGGATTAATTTTTGCCAAGAACGGTGATACTAAAAAAGGACGTACATTTTTATATGCCGGCCTGGCTAACAACCCTGTGTTGCCGCAAGATTTATTGGAAGAAAGCAAAAAGGTTTCCCAAAGCTTAAACAGCAGCCAGCCGTAAAATGAACAGGAGCATAACATGCATACTACTGTTGCTGCTTGCTGCATTTCCCGCAGCGGCGCACACCATCAACTATGCCTTGCAGGATGCACCGGTAAGTGAGGTGGCATGGTATTATTTTAAGCTCGGTTTTGAGCACATCATTCCACAGGGGCTGGATCATGTGTTGTTTATCGTGGCGCTTTGCTTGATCCATACAAAGATCAAACCCATCATTTACCAGGCTACCGCTTTTACCATAGCGCATACCATAGCGCTGGCACTGAGTATGAAAGGCGTTATTGTTGCACCTGCGCCGGTGGTAGAACCCATCATTGCCTTGTCAATTGTGTTTATTGCTCTGGAAAATCTCATCGTATCTAAAGCGAAACCGTGGCGGCTTCTCCTCGTTTTCCTTTTTGGCCTCGTGCATGGGATGGGCTTTGCAAGTGCCCTCAACGAAATAGGATTGCCTCCGGATACTTTTGCCACCTCCATTATATCGTTCAACCTTGGTGTAGAAGTTTGCCAGGTATTGGTAATAGCTGCCATCTTTAGTTTGTTGATCCTTCCATTAAAAAACAGGGAATGGTACCGGTTTAGAATCGTGTATCCCATCTCTATCATGATTGCATTGATTAGCAGTTACTGGACGGTGATGCGGGTGTTTTATGGAACGTGAACCTAATGTTTGTATCATAAACCGGCGTTAAGCCGGTTTGTTGTATAAAGCCTAAAGGCTGTGACAGACCAATTGCCGGTTAGCTTTGATCTACATCATAATGATACCTGAACCCGATCGATATTTCTAGGATAACTACCAAGCCGAATCACCTGGGCTTTTCTATAAGTGCTTTAACTATATGCAACATTTCATTAACTTTCAGCTGCAGCATTTTTGCCTCAATGTTTAGCAGGAATAAGGAAGAATTTTCTTACGCCCGGGTATCGTTAATATAGCCGGCGAAATAATAAATTCAGCTTTGCTTCAGCTTTATGAGTTTACATTTACAAAAATGATGATGTGAAAATTCTTGTGATAGAAGATGAGCCAGCGTTGAGTAAGAACATACTTACCTATTTGAAAACGGAAAGTTATACCTGCGAGCTAGCCACAGATTTAAAATCGGCACTGGAGAAAACAGAATGTTACGATTATGATTGCATCCTGTTAGACATCAGTTTGCCCGATGGTAACGGACTTACTGTTTTAAAAGAATTAAAAGCCAACAAAAAGACTGATGGCGTGATCATTATATCAGCAAAGGATTCTATTGATGACAGGATCGCCGGTTTAAACCTGGGAGCAGATGATTATTTGGCAAAGCCTTTTCATTTATCCGAATTGAGTGCGAGGATAGCTGCTGTTATTCGCAGGAGGAAGTTTGATGGAAATAAAACAATTGTCATTAACGAACTCACTATTGATACAACAGCCAAGATAGCTGCTGTATCTGGCATTGACCTTGATTTAACCCGAAAGGAATATGACCTGCTATTATATTTGGTTGCCAATAAAAATCGGATTGTTTCTAAAAATGCCATAGCAGAACACATCAGTGGCGACGAGGCTGACGTATTTGATAATTTTGATTTTATTTATGCTCATATAAAAAATCTTAAGAAAAAAATGGCACAAGCAGGTTGCGAAGACTATATAAAATCAGTGTATGGTATGGGTTACAAATTTGATATTTGACTATGAAGCTACTTCATAAATCTTTGCGCTTGTATTTGGTATATGCAGTAGCCGTATTGTTGATAGCTATACCGGTATTTTATTTTGCGATAGAAAATATCTTAACAGAAGATGTGGACGAGCATCTTGCAGCAGAAAAAATCCGACTCCTTACCAAATTGCAACAACAGCCAACTGCTCCCTCAAATAGGCTACCTGCCATTTTTTTAACCGATTTCGAATTGACTCCATTGCAAGCCGATCTGCTAACGGATACATTTTATACCATATACCAATATGATACGATATCTGGCGAGACCATGCCATACCGGGTGATGGAAAGCAAAGTGATGATCAACAACATTCCTTATAAACTCGGTATAAAAAATTCTTTGATAGATACAGAAGATCTAAAGGAGCGAATCATTTTAATTGTAGGTATTATTTTGTTTTTAATTGTGGCAGGACTTTACGCTATCAGTATTTATATTTCTAAAAAAACATGGAAGCCATTTTATAAAACTCTGGAAAAATTACATGAATTCCGCATTGATAAAAATGAAAAAATTCAGCTTCCCCCAACAAATGTGAGTGAGTTTTCCGACCTGAATGAAGCCATTGCGAGTTTGGCAAATACAAACCAACAGGTTTATCAATCTCAAAAGGAATTTACAGAAAACTCTTCTCATGAAATGCAAACTCCACTTGCAGTGATGCAAGGAAAAATAGAGCTGTTGATGCAAACTAATCCCATCACAGCAGAGCAGGCAGACTTAATTATGGAAGTGGAACAATCGGGTAAAAAATTGAGCAAACTGAACAAAACTCTACTGATGCTTGCCAAAATTGATAACAACCAGTTTCCCGACAAAGAAAGCGTTTCCATATCCGAGACAGTCAGCCAACTAAGTTTGCAATACCAGGATGCCATCGCCGAAAAGCAGCTACATGTTACCGCAGACATCATGGATGCTTCCTGTATAATAGCAAACCAACAAATGATAGAAGTCCTGGTAGCCAATCTCCTCATTAACGCCATCCGCCACAATACGAGGAACGGGTTAATCCGCATCAGTGTCGCCAATAATAAACTTATTATTAAGAATAGTGGCAAACAGGAAGCACTGGATAGTTCCAGACTCTTTCAAAGATTTCAAAAGCAATCAGGCCTTCATGAAAGCCTCGGCTTAGGGCTGGCACTTGTACAGAGGGTTTGCAATTTATATAATGCAACCGTTTGTTATCAATATGCTGACGGGCTGCATGTATTCTCGGTTGATTTTATCGTGCAAGGTTAACATCGTTCAGTTTCTCCTCAGATTTTACAGCCAATTTCGCAGCTCAAGAGTTATTTATGAAGGAATTAAACAAAGTGGCCAAAATCACGCTTATTTTTTGGTTGATGAAAATTGTGGCTACTACTTTGGGCGAAACACTGGGTGATTTCATAGCCCAAACGTTGAACCTGGGCTACGTTATCGCTATTGGTATCACACTACTATTTTTTCTAATAGTGCTGGCAGTACAGCTTTCTGTAAAAAAATATATTACTGCCATCTATTGGTTGGTCATTGTGGGCACAACTACACTCGGTACAGAAATATCAGATTTGATAGACAGAACATTGAAGCTTGGTTATACCGCAGGAACACTGTTGCTCATATCCTGCCTGCTGCTGACCTTATTTCTTTGGTATAGAAAATATAGCAACCTTGAAGTTTATCCAATTACAGCGAGAACCAAAGAAATTTATTATTGGACGGCCATTTTATTTTCTAACAGCCTGGGTACTGCCTTTGGAGATTTTTTAGGAGATAGCCTAAATATGAGCTACCTCCAGGGAGCACTGGTAACCGGAGGAGTCATAATACTGGTGGTATTGATGCATTATCTGACTAAGATTAACCATATTTTATTGTTCTGGATTGCCTTCATTTTCACCAGGCCCTTTGGCGCTACGTTCGGTGATTTTCTTACCAAGCCGCTGGATAAAGGTGGTCTTGATTTGGGTACCTTGACTTCATCACTCGTGTCTGTAGCTGTTCTGGTTTTTTTGATAGTGCTATCGCACAATAATGACAAAAATACTCCGCAGGCGATTATAGTAAATCATGGCTAGATATGTAGGAAAATTAGATCAACAAGTAACTTAAAATCATTAAACATTTAGTGGTTACAGTATTTGTCACATGTCCAAAAAGGAACAAATATTGGAAATGTCCCTACCCCTAAAAACTTAAAAAATTTCAGGGCGAGGAAGTATTGTCATTCCAAACATCGTTCGGTCCTAGTTACTTCGATTGCTAAACGTCCAGCAATATTCAAGAGAAGCGGGTGGAAATTAAAATACAAACCAGTATTTCCTTAATAATAAGTGATTACGGTATACAATTTCAATTTGCCAGTGTTTTAAAAGGGGCGGTGTTTCTGATTGTTCACCGCCTTTTTGACGAAAGACTTTAGAAAGCAAGTGTGGTGGTCCTTAAGTTCAAGTCAATGACTACTAATAATTGAAAGCACTATCTTACCTCCTCAACAGTTAACATAAAGAGCCTTTTCATGAAAGTAGTATTCCCATATTTTCTGCTGGTATTTTTGATTGCAATCAAGCCGTCTTTCCTGAAAGCACAAGTTTTTACTATTGATAGTTCAAAAAAATCCCTGGATGTTTCGGGAGATTTTAAAGATGTAGAAATACAGCTGCCTGCTGTTAAAAAGCTTCCGGAATTTCCGGGTGGCAAGCCTGCATGGCAAAAATTTCTCCTATCTCAGATTGATATCAAAGTACCGTTTGCAAACAAGGCCATCCCGGGAAAATACAGCACTATGGTTCGGTTTGTAGTAAGGAGTGATGGAAAGCTGTCGGGCATAGGTGCTGATTCAAATTGCGGGTATGGGATGGAAGAAGAAGTAATTCGCTCTATCAGCAAAAGCAATCTATGGATACCAGCAGAAACAAACAGCGGCAAAAAAGTAAGTTTTATTATGAGAACCATCGTGATTTTTACGGTGAAACAAAATGACGTGGCTGTTAGCTTTCAGTGAGGTAAACGAAAAATTTTACAACCAAACAAAGCTGGCAACTGGAGATCGTTTGTTTACCCAAAGCACTCTTTGTGAATTTTGTATTTCTTTGTCCTCTTTGTGTGAAATGCCTTATCATCTCTTGCTTTTATTTTACAAGCAGCAGCTGCAAGAGCCATTGTATTTTACGAATCCTGTTTTGTTTCTTACCATTAGAAAACAGCCGCTTCTATTTCTGTATCTTTCAACAACCAGGCAGCCTGTAATCTTTTGTCCGTAACCTGCAACGCTTTTTTATTATTGGTTGCCCTGTGACAAGCGGCAAGCCCGGTGAGCGCCCAGCCATTGTTGGGATTTATAGTGAGATCCTTATTGAATACTGCAATGGCCTTTTGATAATTCTTATTTTTTAATAACGCATTGCCAAGGTAGTGGCGGGCAGGCAGCAGCCAGTCACGGGGTTCATTGTAAACAAGTTTCTCTTCCGCTTTTACGGCTAGTTCAAAATGCATGATGGCTTTTGTATAATTTTTCTCCTGTTCTGCAACCACACCTTCCAGAATATGTAAACCCACAAGGGCAGCATCATATACCGCACTAAAAGGAGCCAGCGGTTCTTTCAGCGCCGGATTTTTCATTTTCTCCTGCATCGCTTTTAATTCCAGCAGCGCCTCCGCAAGCTTCTTGGTTTTTGCAAAAGCAATGCCTCGGGCGAAATGCTGGAGCACGGGTGCATAAACGAGGGCATCATCTGTTTTAGTTTGTAAAATTTCATTCCATTTTCCAAAACGAACCTGCGTAAATAAAACCGACTGATGAAGGTATTGTACATAATTGCCCAGCGCCCCCGGCATGGGAAGATAAAATGCGGGTATTTTTTGTTGCAACTCCATGGAAGCAGACAGGGCCTGCTTATAATTGCCTGCCATCTGGGCACAGTTCAATTTCATGTGTATGTTATGTAGCTCGTATAGCGCAATGTTTTCTTGCGCAGGTGCAAACGCTTGGGCATATTTTTGATAGCCAGCCACAGCATCGTCATTCACTTTAATGCCATCTGTATAATTGCCTGTTCTTATGTAAATGTGGGAGGGCATGTGGGTAACATGCGATACATCTGGCATTGCCTTGGCTAAAAATGCAGCACTGCCTGCCGCCCGGCCCGGATCTGCGGAAGCCTCCACACAATGGATAAAATAATGATTGGCGCCCGGTTGTTTCGGATTTAATGCGAGGGTATGTTTTAAAACCCCAATAATTTCCGGGGTCCAGGCTTTGGGTTGGTAATCATGATCATACAGGTCCCAGGGATGGAGCAACATCAATGCATCTGCGTAAAGCGTCGCCACGTTTTCGTTTTGCTGAAACTTTATAAATAGCTTCTTCATTTCGTCCCGGTACAGCATATTTAGTTTGGCCTGGTCGGCGGTGCTGTCATTGCTATACCTTATTTTCATGGCATCTATCAAAGCCATTTCTACAGGCGAACTGGTCTTTTTTAAATCGTTGGCTTTTGTCGCAGAAGCGTAAGCTTCAGAAGGGCGTTGATAGCCGAAGTCGTTTATATTTGGACCGTAAGCAAGCGCCTTGCCCCACCAGGCCATGGCGCAGTCGGGATCAAATTTTGTGGCTTTATCAAAAGATGCTCTTGCTTCAATAATATGGAAGGCATAATACATGTTGATGCCCTGGTTGAAAAATATTTGAGCACTATCTGATCTGGTAGAAATCTTCCACTCATAAGAACCCCAACCGGTGAGCAAAGGAATATTATCATCGGCTGCTGGTATGTACAATGGTGAACAACGCAAAGCAGAAAGTTTTTTTGTTGCTACAAGGTTCGCTATTGTCAGAGGATCATTGCTTGCTGTAAACATGCGTAAAGCCCCTGCAGCAACAAAAGCAGCAAAAGCAAGTGCAATAAGGTAGGTAATTTTCATGCGCAGTAATTTTAATTTTTAAAACTCCGCAAACAAAATAGATTTTTGTTTTAGAAAATGCAAATGGACTGAGCCGGTTTTTTAAAAACAATAGAATGGTGACTCCATGCACAGTTTCGTTGCCGAAGTTATTTCTGCTCAATTGATTTTACAATCAACCCCAACACATCGTTTATCTTGTCTCCATCCATCCAGCGGGTTACCACAACCAGGTCATGCTCCGCATCTATGATAATAAAGTTTCCACCATAGCCTGCGGCATAATACACTTTGGGCGAAACGGCATTCCAGGTCTTTTCAGCATTCAACCACCACAGGTAGCCGTAATCTTTTTTGGCGGTGGATGGTTCCTGTACTGCTTTAACCCAGCTCTCTGAAATGATTTGCTGATTTTTCCATTTGCCATTTCTAAGAAACAGTAAACCAAAGCGGGCCTGGTCCAGCGTATTGATGAAAATGCCTCCACCATGGTGGCCTCCACCGCTTACTGATTGCATCATCTGTCCGTCCATGTTCAAATACGAATTGTCGTAGCCATACCAGCGCCAGGTTGTGGAGGCGCCAATGGGATCCATTATTTTTTCTTTTAAAACCACTGGCAGAGGTTTGCGGTATACCTGCAACAGCGAGTAGGCGAGGAGGTTTACCCGTACATCGTTGTATTTATAAACGGTGCCCGGTTCATTAAGCTTCCTGTTTTTCCAATCATCTATACTACCTTCTTTAGGAGGGCGGTCTGCCCAATCGTGCAGGCCGAAGAGGGTGCCGCTCCAATCTGAGCTTTGCGTGAGCAAATGCTGCCAGGTGATTTTTGAATTGTGGTTTCCTTCATAGGAGCCATCCCACACATATTGATCAACTTTATCCGTAACATTTTTTATTAGCCTCTCATCTATGGCGAGGCCAGCCACAGTAGATAGAAAACTTTTGGTAGCACTAAAGGTCATATCTACTCTTTCTACGTCGCCCCATTGCCCAACGATGTAACCATTCTTAATAACAAGGCCAGCCGGGCCACCACGTTGTTTGGTAGGGCCAATAATTTTATAGTCCGGTTCGTTGGCATACGATTTCATATTGGCAATGCGTAAATCCCTGTCTACTTTGTTTTCGCTCCGCAATGCAAGGGCCACAGCACTGTCCAACAAAGTCTTATTCATCTGGAGTTCTGCTGGCTTTTTCGTTTGCCATGTTTCGCCGGGAAAATATACTTGCTGGGCACTAATAGTTATACCTTCAAGTACAAGCAGTACGGAGATTAAAATCTTCTTCATTTTTTAGTTTTTCGTGATGTAGGAAAGTTCTCTGCCAACGCCTTCCTGATGCTGTTGCGATCATTTTTCTTTGCTGCCAGAAGTTGAGCTCACATCATTTATTTCAATCCAGTAGCCATCGGGATCCTGTAAATAGATTTGTTTTACGCCGTCTGCTCTCAGGGTTACGGTGTTGGGCTTGCCCGGCCAGTCAGAATAAGGAACCTTTTTATCCGTTAAGTTTTTCACCAATGCCTCCATGTTATTGGTGTTTAAAGCAAAGTGCACTGCTTTGTTGATGGTGACCGGTTCTTTTAGTACAGATACCAGGTGCAGCTCTTTTCCCTCACCCAAAGAAAACCAGCGTATGCCATCCATCTTGGTGCGGTTGGTAATTTCTGTGAGCTGCAACGCATTTTTATAAAATTCTGCAGACCGGTTGACGTCTTTTACAGACAGGGCATTGTGGTTATAGGTCAAGCTGAATGTATGTTGCTGGGCAGTGAGCAACATGGCACAGGCAAGTGCAGGAATTAGTATGAATAGCTTTTTCATGTTTTCGATTTATTTGATGTATTTTAATTTACAATATTTATAGATAACTCAACCACCATTTCTCTTTGTGGCTTTGTTTATACCGGTCGTAGCGTTTGCAAAAAGGATAGAGTCCCACTACCACTAAGAACCATAACAAGTACGCAACAGGTAATGAAAATCCATAACCCTTCAGTCCTGCGGTAAACCAAATGGGATCCTTCAATATCCAGATGGTCCAGTTTTGCCCGGGAGTAATGGCAGAAGCAGCCATGGCTATCAGGTGTATCAGGTAAATATGAATAATGTAGTAGAACATCGGTACCCGCCCGTACACCGAAATAAAGTTGACCAATGCACCCTTTAATTTTTCTGCAATTGCTAAAAATATAAGTGATGGTCCCAGGGTGATGAGCAAGTACGATAAGGAAGCCGGATATTTATTGACGTTGAGAAATGAAAGAAAGGAGAAGAACGAATTTTTTTGTGCTGTCCATGGCACAGGGTCGCCATAAATATTAGAGGCCCTCAACACTAGAAATAAAAGTATAGCAGCACCGCCGGTGAGCAATAGATTTTTTTTACGTTTTGCCACATCATAGCCGGGCTTATACCATTCGCCCATTAAATATCCCAGCGGCATTACGCCAATCCAGGGGAGGAGGGGATAACCTACCAACAGCATTTTATTGTGCCATGTAAAAAACTGTTGCTCGTGCAACAGCGCCCAGCCAAATGCAGGCAGCGTATTTCCCGTAATATGAACATTGTCTAAAAGATTATGTCCGGCTACCATCATCACACAAAATGCAAGAATCCATTTGTTGGGCAACCATATCAATCCAGCCAGTACAATCATGCTTATGCCGAGCGCCCATATCGTTATAAAAAGAAACATCGGAAAGCTGATGTTGAAATTCCAGCCGAAGTTTAAGACGATCAGTTCCAGAAATACCAGCCATAGGCCTCGTGTAAGAAGAAAAGAAGCCAATTCTTGTTTTGTTTTTTTTTGGCTCATGATAAAGGCAGATGTACCGGCAAGCAGCATAAATACCGGCGCACAAAAATGGGTAATCCACCGGGTAAAGAATAAAGTGCCGCTTGTTTTATCCAGGTCCAGCGGATTATAATAAAATGACCCAGCATAGAGGTAATCTCTTACATGATCCAGCGCCATGATGATCATAACGGCGCCACGAAGCAGGTCGATAGAGGTTATCCGCTGTTTGGAAAGGGTTATTGTCATGCGAAGCAGGTTTTGGCGTTGTTTAATTTAATGGGTTGGTGAAGATGAGGAATATTTTGCTATTATTTTCCAAGAGTTCTTTGCCATTGAAATTGCTTGCCTGCCGCCGTGTGGCTTCTGGCCAACGGCGAATTGAGCCTTTGCAATAATTCTTATGGAAATCATTCTTTTGCAAATAAAACCTTTTAGGAAAGACATCTTATTTCGGGGCCATCGGACTCGTACATTTTGTAGAACAATATAAATACTCCTCGGCTAAATTTTAGCTTGAGGGGATTGACGATTTCGATTGCATCACACATTA
>JBKJKD010000111.1:0-6157 GCA_046597635.1 Ferruginibacter sp.
AGCCAATTAAAACGACGCACTTTATAAGGGCAGTTGTTGGCACAATATCTTGTACCAATACAACGGTTATAAGTCATTTGATTTAACCCTTCACTACTATGATTGGTGGCTGCTACCGGGCAAACGTTTTCGCAAGGGGCATTGTCACAATGCTGGCAAAGCATTGGTTGAAAAATAACATCTGGGTTTGCGAGGTCTCCGGTAAAATAACGATCAATACGCAACCAATGCATTTCATGTGCACGCTGCGTTTGAATTTTACCTACCACACTCACATTATTCTCGGCGGTACACGCTACTACGCAGGCACTACAACCAGTACAAGTATTCAAATCAATGCTCATTCCCCACTTAATACCAGGCTTTACAAAGTCTGGGTAAAGCGTAGCATCCTTCACAAAATCTGTTTTTCCTTCTGGTGTAAGCAAAGCCCTTTCGTGGGTTGGCTCAGCTAATACCGCTTTAGGATCAGCCAGGTAACTGCTTAGGTTTGTTTCGTAAATAATGGGGCGACCTTCTGTAAAACCATGCACCTGTGTTTGCGCAAGGGGATAAGTATCGCCGGTTTTTTCTACTGTAGCTACTGCATTGTATAAAAAAGTAGTACCATCTGAAGTAATGAGTACGGAGGCATTTTTACCTGAGCCAGCAGCGGTTCTGCCGGTACGCTCCATTATGACGTCATTGTCAGTGCTCACGCTCTTACGACCATAGCCCAAAGCCACGGCAATGGTAGAGCTATTCAAACCAGGAATAATCAAGGCTGGAAGGGCTAAAGACTTACCATTTACTGTAATTTTTACAACCGGCTTTTCAGGATGAACTTCGTAGGCATCTGCCTGGCGTTGGTTGTTCATCACATCCAGGCTAAGCAAGGTCTTAGCCAGCTCGGGGCTAATCATTGCATAGTTGTCCCAGGTAACTTTAGAAATAGGATCAGGTAATTCCTGCAACCAAGGGTTGTTAGCTTGGCTACCGCTACCAACTGATATTTTTTGATACAATACAACTTCTACATCACCGCCCTTGATGCCGCCAATTTTACCTGCGGCTGCTGCGAGGCCACCCGAGTTGAAAGATGCACCGCCAGATCCCGTAACTGCGCCCACAATGGAACCTGCTACAGATGTGCTGGGCTCAATAACGCCATCCTGCAAGGCTTTGTCCCAATTGGCGATACTGCCAACTTTGGTAGCCCAAAAATTCTTATAGTAAGTTTCGTAGTCGTTGGTATTGCCAGCCCATTTCAATAAGGAAGTTTGAAAAGGCCTTGTTTTAAACAGGGGATTGATGGTGGGTTGCAACAGACTTACATAACCAGATTTAGGTTCAGCATCGCCCCAGCTTTCCAGCCAATGGTGAGAAGGAAGTACATATTTACATTGTTCCGTGGTTTCATCCATTGTACCGTTAAAAGAAACTGACACAGGTACTTTCACCAGGGCATCTGTAAACTTTTTAGCATCGTTGTAAGAATAAGAAGGGTTACAATCGTACACAAGCAAAGTGCCCACTGTGCCAGTGTTCATATCATTCACCAGCTGTGCCATATCACTGTCAATACCTTTACGGGTGTTGGTGGTAGTTGCAAAGTTAATAGTGCTTCCATTAGCACCGATGGCGTCGTTAATAGCATTTACAATTACCTGTATGTTTACGTCGTTGCTACCACACACAACTAGCGCTGCACCTTTGCTGGCGGTTAATACAGCCGCAGTTTTTTCAATTCCATTGGCCAATCTGGCATCTGCAATTGCCGGTGCGGTAACTGCTCCTCCCAACTTAGCTAACAGCGCCAGCGCTACGGCACCGGTTTGCGATGGCTTGTGGGTATAACGGTCATCCGCATTACTACCCGTTAAACTCATCATACTTTCAAAATGTATATGACGGCTTAGGGTTGGTTTGGTGTTGGTTACTTTCCTGTTCTTAGAATACTGCTTGCTAAATTCAACAGGGCTAAGCCAGGTTCCCAGGAAATCGGCACCAAGACTTACAATTGTTTTTGCTTTATCAAATTGGTAGGAAGGAATAGATCTTTTGCCGTAAGTTATTTCGTTTGCCAGCAGCATGCCGCTGTGGCTCACTGCATCGTATTGCACGTGGCGGCTGCCGGGGTATTTTGCTAAAAATTCGCTGATGATCTGCAAAGTGCTGGGAGAGTTGATGGTGGATGTTAGTAAAACAATTGCTTTACCTGCAACACCTACCATTGCATTGGCTACCAGTTTATCAAAGGTCTCAAAGCTGGGTACCTCTTTGTAATCAGCTCCCGCTTTTTGAAGTGGGTGACGCAACCTCGTGGGGTCATATAGATCCAACACAGAGGCCTGCGCCTGTGCATTGGTTCCTCCCTGTGTTACGGAGGAAAGTTCATTTCCTTCTATTTTAATAGGCCGGCCGTCCCGCTGTTTTACCACCACAGAAATGGCATCACCGCCATTTACATAAGTAGAGGCGTACAAGTTTGCTACACCGGGTATAACATTATCTGGCTTTTGAAGGTAGGGAATAGATCTTCTAACCGGCATCTCACAACTCGCTGCTATAGCGGCTGCCGCGGTGCTAAAGCCGAGGTATTTTAAAAAATCTCTCCGGGGCGTTGTGGCATCCAATAAACCCTTTCCATCTAAATCTTCCAGCGGAAGCAACTCTTCCTGAAATTCATTTTGAGAATCCTGCTTAAATCTTTCTGATTCTGTAAGGTCTCCAAAATTTTGCCAGTACTTTTTATTACTCATATGTTGGTAAATGTGCCCGTTAACGCCTGTGCTAACTTGCTAATTCTTTAAATTGTTAAACCTTGTATGCTATGCTATCAAAAAAACTATTCCAATTATGGTTATGCCCTTGCCAGCTAACCGGGCCTTGGCGGCTGCCTTAGGCATAACTAGTAGTGACATTTTTGGCACTCGGTACCACCAATACTCTCTACGGTTACGCTGTCCATCTTGTTGTTCTTAATATCGTTGTGGAATTTCTCGTAAATGCTATAGAATTTGTTTCCCTCGCCGGTTTCTTTGTTAAGAAAATCAACCTTTGATTCTCGGTGGCAATTGATACACCATCCCATACTTAAGTCTGTAAACTGGTACACTTCAGGCATCTCCTGTATGTTACCATGGCAGGTTTGGCATTGCTGCTTGCCCACTTTTACGTGTTGGCTGTGGTTAAAGTATACATGGTCGGGCAGATTGTGGATTCTTACCCACTCTATGGGTTTGGCACCGTCTGGGATACCATCTTCGTTTTTATCGGGGTTGTATGCCTTGGTGTCTGGGTTCCATCCGGCATACTGATAAAGCTTTTGAATTTCTGCAGTACCATCTACCTGTGTACCATCCTCCTTCACTATCGGATCACCCGCATATTCTTTGATAGCCATATGGCAATTCATACAAACATTTACTGATGGAATACCAGAATGTTTGCTATCCTGAGCACTACCATGGCAATACAGACAACTGATTTGATTGACGCCAGCGTGTACTTTATGAGAATAATAAATGGGCTGCTCTGGCTGGTAATTTTTTGAACGTCCTAAACCAATGGCTCCTTCAATGGTATAGTAACCACCCAGGGAAAATAAAAGCAGGATACCTGCCATTAGATAAGTTTTGTTGCGGTAGAAAGGAACTGGTTCACCCCGAAAAACACCTTCTTTTTCGTCTGTGAGCTTACGGAGGTTACTGTTTACCTGTAATAATATGAATGCAACAAGTGCCAATACGAGTGTAAGAATACCGAATAGGAGAGAATTGTCGGTTTCAACGGGGGCACCAGTTGCTGTAGGAGCTGTGGTTGCCGGCGTGTAATCGTCTACATACTTCATAATCGCATCAATCTCTTCTTTCTTAAGATTGGCAAAGGCTGGCATTACAGTTGGCTTCCACTTTTCAAACAAAGCTTTAGCGTAAGGGTCGCTGGCAATCATCTGGGCAGGATTGGCTACCCATTTGTAAATCCATGCAGCATCTGGCTCCCTGCCAGCCCAACCTTGCAGAGCGGGACCTGTGTAATCTTTATCTGGCTTATGACAGTTGGCGCAGTTGCCTTTGAAAAGGGCTTCGCCGTCGGCTGCCAGCACATTATTGGTAAAAGAAAAAGATGCAATTAATAAAAGACTTGCAAAAACGTTTTTAATGATTTTTCTATAGCGACTCATACAATTATCGGGGCTAATGTGGAAAATTATCCTTACTCGGCTGCAAAAGTAAGACAGGAAACCCACAAACTATCAACATTTGTTAATTTTTTTTTCCCTTATCCAGTCTGGATTTCAGGCAATTGTGGAGGTTTTTACATGAGAATTGTCATGAATCTGTAACCACTATTTTTTAGGCCCGAAGTTGTGGAATTTCCGCGGTCTTTTCACAAAGTTTTACTGCACATTTGCAATATGTTAAAAAAGCTGCAGCAAAAATGGAAGGTGACCAATCTGGATCTCCTGTGCATCCTCGTCACCTTTGCAGTGGGTGGCAGCCTTTGCGGTTTTGCAGGTCGAAAAATCATGGGGTTTACCAGCATAGAAAAAGGATTTGCCTGGTTGCTGGTTTATGTTCTTGTAATTACTATTATCTGGCCAGTTTGTGTTTTATTCGTCAGCATATTCACCGGGCAATTTACTTTCTTTAAAAAATACCTTACCAAGGTGGCTCTACGCTTTTCTGGAAAAAATGGAATGGACCCAGCCGTGGGAGAAGCATCGCCGTCTACCGAAAAAGCTAACGCTACCTCAAACTCGTCTCCCGGAACCCTGGCGCCTGCTTGCAACATTGCTATTTTTGCAAGCGGTGCTGGCAGTAATGCAGTCCGGTTGATAGAGCATTTTAAAAATCATCCCGGGGTGAATATTGCATTGATTGTATGCAATAAACCCGGGGCTGCTGTGCTATCGGTAGCCAACAATGCAGGCGTGGCAGTATTAATGATAGAGAAGAGTCGTTTTTTTAATGGCGATGCTTACATAGAAGATTTAAAAAAATTTGAAATAAACCTACTTGTACTGGCTGGTTTTTTATGGAAAGTTCCGCTCACCCTCTTACAGCATTTCCCTGGCGCTGTGGTAAACATTCACCCGGCCCTCCTACCAAAATATGGTGGCAAGGGTATGTATGGAGCGAGGGTACACGAAGCGGTCATAGCAAACAAGGAGACAGAATCGGGCATTAGCATTCATTTTGTAGATGAGATTTATGATCACGGGGCTATTATCTTCCAGGCGATTTGCTCGGTGGAAAAAGAAGATACTCCCCAAAGCCTTGCTGCAAAAGTTCACCAACTGGAGCACCTGCATTACCCTCGTGTATTAGAAGAAATGGTAAATGCGAAAAACACGTTAAATAAAAAGGGCCTTCGTCAAAACTAACTTTTACTACCTAATATTACTGGCTTAATTAAACATCTCCATTTGCGTACTGTTTTACTCTTCTTCCTCCTTTCTTGTAGCAGTTATGTAGCTTGTGCCCAGTTTACCATCAGCGGTACTGTGCTGGATAAAAGCAAAATAAATCGGGTAGAAAATGTGAAAGTATTGAGCACCGGCGGTATGTTTACCAGTACCGATAGTATGGGTAGGTATAACATACAGGTAAAAGCTGGTGATTCTATCTCCTTTGTTTACAAAAACAAACCCACCCAGCCTTTTGAAGTAAATACTATCGCCAACCCGGGTCAATTTGATATTTCGCTGCATTTAAATATAGAAAGTAAATACAGCGTTTTAAAAGAAGTAATTGTGTACTCCAAAACACACCAGGAAGATTCATTGGAGAACAGGCAAACCTATGCCAACATTTTCCGCTATGAGAAACCCGGTCTCTCCACAACCCTTACCCCGGGTGGTGGAGCTGGTGCCGACATCAATGAGCTTATCAACATCTTTCGCTTTCGAAGAAACAAAAGACTCAAAGCATTTCAACAAAGGCTGGAATACGAAGAGCAGGAAAAGTATATTGACTACCGCTTCAACAAAATTTCAGTAGCAAGAATAACAGGCCTGAACGGCACGGCACTGGATACCTTTCTTGTATGGTATCGCCCGGATTATGATTTTGCTCAAGCCAGCAACGAATTAGTTTTTAACCAATATATCCTAAACGCTTCTTACCAGTTTAGAAAAATTATGCCTTTTGGCGAAGCCAAAAAAGAGGATTAA
>JBKJKD010000249.1:0-5353 GCA_046597635.1 Ferruginibacter sp.
CCAAGGGGTGGGTGTCGGTTATACGACAGGATACATTTTAAACCAGGCAGCAAATGGTTTGGTAAGTCCAGGTATTGGTTATTATGCGATTAACAGCAATGCGAACTTCACTCACAGCAATTTCTGGGGTAGAGACCACACCAGTAAGACTGGTAATTTCATGATCATCAACGGCGATGGCCCGGCAAGAACTATTTGGCAAACTACTGTGGACGTTCTTCCCAATACCAGGTATTATTTTTCAGCCTGGGGTATGAGTACTAATAATGTAGGTCCATTTGGACAATTACAATTTAATATAAACGGTGTCAATTCTGGTACTTCACCGGTTTTGGCGGCAGGTGTAAACAATAATTCAAACAGTGGATGGAGCAGATTCTTTGGAACATGGGATTCGGAGGCTGTAAGCGGCACTATTACCATTCGAATTGTAAACCTGCAAGGAGCAAGTGGTGGGAATGATTTTGCAATTGATGATATTTCATTCAGTACCCTGCCACCAGTGACGTTCTTTGGAGCGAGTGTGGGTAATGGAGGTAACAATCTTTGTTTAAATGATACGCTTAAGTTAACGGCTACACTTACCGGCGGCGCAAACCCTATAACATATTCATGGACGGGTCCTGGCGGATTTACGTCATCTCTTGAGGATCCGATTGTATTAAATGCAGATGGTGGATGGTATTATCTTACAGCAATTGAAGGTCGAAATTGCCAAAGTATGGATAGCATTTTTATTATAAAATCAGATCCTAATATTGCCAGCATATCACAACCAGGGAGATGTCAAGATCAGGTTAGAATTACCTTATCAGGCATGGTACCTAATAGTATAAACAATACCATCTATTACAACGTAAACAATGGGGCCCAACGAACCGCAGTTAACGTAAACAGTGATGCTTTTGGTAATGCTACTTTTACACCAAATCCTGCGCTAGTTGCTGGTAATACTGGTCAAATACTTCGTGTAACAGGCATTTTCAATGGTAGTTGTACCAAAAATTTTGCACCAGCTTTACAAGTAACGTTGGATATTAGAAATGCTGCTGCTGGTTGGATAGGAATTACAACAGGTAATTGGAACGATCCTGCCAATTGGTGTCCTGGAGTGCCTGGAACTGGAACAGACGTTACCATACCGACAGGTGTAACGGTGTATGTTAATGATAACGAAACAGCGAACGCAAGAAACTTAAATTTGGTTGGAACAGCTAGACTTGAGTTAAGAAATAGCGCAAATTTTAATTTCTACGGTGTTTTTTCTGGAACGGGTAAAATTGATGCAAGAAAGGGTATAGTTGCGACGAGGCGAAATAATGCCATTCAAGATATGTCAGGCGATTACTTTGTTGAAAAGTCAGTTTCAACTTTGCTGTTAGCTAACACCGGTGGTACGAGTAATGTTACTATTGTAGGGGATAGCCTTAAAATATTGAGTGCTCTCGAATTTGGTAACACTGCTGCCGATTTGGTTACAAATAATAAAATTGTTTTAGCATCGAGCGATACTGCAACTGCAAGAGTCGGTATATTAAATATTGGAAATGCAATCACCGGCAACTTTATAGTAGAACGTTATCTTCGACTAGGAGCCAAGTGGCGTCTGCTTTCGGCCCCTACTAATAGGGCCGGACAAACGGTACGCAATTCATGGCAGGAAAATGGAGCATTGGGCTCAACAGTTCCCGGCTATGGTGTAATGGCTGTAGATCCCAGATATACACCTGCCAACACTTTAGGTTTTGATGGTAAGGGTACCAATAACTCTGTGAAGAAGTGGAATCTTGGAACTCAGTCATTCGTAACAGTGGATAGTACCACGGCGGCTATGAGCAATGAACAAGGGTATATGATTTTTGTGCAAAGTGATCGATCTGTGAGTTTCCCTTCCATCAATGCTACCAGACTAAGAACGGTAGGTGCCATCAATACGGGGACACGACCAACTATACCAGTTCCGGCAAATCAGTTTGTGGTAGTTGGAAATCCTTATCCTTCCCGTATCGACATTCGCAATATCAGCAGGCCAAATGTTGATACCGCCATTTATGTTTGGGATCCTTCTCTGGGTGGTGCTTATGGCCTTGGTCAATTCAATACGCTTTTCAAAGATGGCTCTAATTACCGGAACACCTTGCCTAGTGCTATTTACGGTCCGGCCTTTAGCATAAATAATTACATAGAGTCTGGTATGGCATTTATGGTGAGAGGTTCTGCAGTGGCCGGCTCCGTAATTTTTGAGGAAAACGATAAAGCAGTGGGAAGCATCCTGGCTGAATTTGCTCCCAACGAGCCACAACGCCTGAGAGCTAATCTGAACCTGGCCCCACAGGGTAGCAAACCTGCCATTTTATTAGATGGTGCCGTGGCCGACTTTAACGGAGACTACAGCAACCAGGCCGATGACCATGATATCAAAAAGATAGGGTACACCGGCGAAACTGCAGGATGGAAAACATCAGATGCTTCTTTGGTTATTGACAGGCGTTTTACCCCTGCAGACAATGATACCCTTCATTTGCAAATGGGCCTGATGCGGGTGCAGAACTACCAGTGGGAACTTGGGTTGGATAATATGGATTATCCCGGTATGAATGCTTACCTGCTGGACAGGTACAAAGGCAGCATGACTCCTTTGAGCATGACGGGCACCACCTTAGTAAACTTCAATGTGGTAAACATACCCGGTTCTTATGCAGCCGATCGCTTTAAAATTATATTCAAACAAGCAGGCGTATTACCTGTGACTATCACCAGTATTTCCGCCAGTCGCAACAACCAGAAAACGGTAGCGGTGCAATGGAAGGTAGACAACGAACTGAACATGCAGGGCTACGAGGTAGAAAGAAGTGTAGATGGCAACAACTTTGTTGCAATAAATACACAGGCACCTCATAACAACACCGGCGGTAGGTTTACCTACAGCAGTATAGACAATAATGGTCTCCCCGGCGATCTTTTCTACCGCATCAAAGCCAACAGCCTTAGTGGGCAAGTGCAGTACAGTGCGATCGTAAAAGTGAGCGGTATCAAAATCAATCCTGACATAACGGTTTATCCAAACCCGGTAACAGGCAAGCAGGTAAATATTCGCTTTAGCGGAATGGAAACGGGCAACTATACCCTGGTGCTTTTAAGCGCTGCCGGTCAAACGGTGTATAGGGGAACGCTAGCAATCAATGCCGCTGTAATTACCGAAAGCATTCAGCTCAATACGAGTATTGCCGGCGGCAGATACCAGTTGATCATCACATCTCCTGCCGGTGTCAAAACCAATAAACAGGTCATCATTCAATAATGTTCTTGCTTATTCCCTAACATACACATTACAAACAATCCCTAACGAGGGCAGCGCAAGCTGCCCTTTTTAATGCCTTGGATATAAAATGTTATTTATTAAAAAATACTAAAATATAATAATACTCGTTTCGATTTGGGATTATAATGGACTTCACACTCCATATAGCTGTAAAGCCGGGTAAATTTTTCAAGCGTGAGCTGTAGTTATTTATCTACAGAGAGATTTAATTTCCTTGGGAAGAAAGATTTTTCACTTATTCCAAGATTTTTTTTTAAAAATTTAAAACTATAAAATGATGAATTTAAGTGTACTACATAATACGATTTTGATCGGTGTAGGTTTGATGCCGTAATTTTACTGAAATTTAATTTGTAGTTAAATAACTACAGCTATATTTGCAAAATAAATGAGAAAGCGGCCCTAATCGGTTTCCTTGTTTACCAGAACTCCTGACCTCTTTTACTACTTACACACTTCACGAGGCATTTTACAAAAATGCTGTTTGATTGAATCTACCAAAGATTTTTAGAATCCTGGTTTTTGATGGTGTTCACAAAGCCTCCATCTAGTTCAATCAAATATTATGAAAAATTTTTATCTTTCCCTTTGTCTTTTGCTCATCAATGCTGTAGCTGTTGCACAGTTGCCAATTGCCTACTATGATTTTGAAAATAACAGTAGCCGGGCAAGTTTCGAAAATCTTGTAGAACTTTCTGTTAATGCAGGAGCCTCAACTTTCTCGAATGCGGGCGTTACCGTGACCAACGCAGATGGTGCCGGTTTTTCCAACGGTGGCTCACAATCCGGCAAAGCCATCAGTTTTTACCGTGGTAGTACTGCTGCTGCTGACCCGAAAAATTCAGCTACTTCCTATCTCCAGTTTGCTATCAACGCCAATGGATTTACTGGCATCAGTGTTAATTTTGATGTGCTGGCCAACAATTCCAGCGCAGCTTACTATGGCATCAGCTATAGCACCAATGGTATTCTGTGGAATTGGATTGGGTCTGTAACTACACCCGGCGCAGGTAATGCCTTTCCATGGCCTAATTTAAATGGTCAGGGTTATTGGGCAAACGGCAACTGCATGATGCCTTCGGCTGCCAACAATACAACCAATCTACAGATCAGAATATACACTTATAACAGTGGCAACAACAGTGTAAATGCACAGTTGCGTTTCGACAACGTGCAGGTATTAGCTACCGGTACTATAGCCGGGGTTACTAAAACTATGCTGGACGATCGCCAGATATTTACCGATAGAACCTCTGGTTTGCAAGGCACTATTAATGCTACGCTGGCCATAAAAAGAACCAAGTTTACCGTTTCAGGACAGGGAACAAGTGTAAGCATCCCTTATCTTGACCTTGGCGGGGTAGCTGGCGAAGGAGGAAACCTCACCGTAGCAGATAACGCCATCCTCAGCATCAGCAGCGGATCAAATACATTTTATGTAGATAGTGCCAAAGGCAATATACCGGCATCTGCAATTAATGTATTAACGGGTGGCAAACTAATATTGAACAATACGCTCGAATGCCAGGGCAATCTTAACCTGGGTAGTGGAACTGTAGAGTTGAACGGGCAAAGGCTTATCATAGGAGGAAACATTACCAGGAACAGTGCTGTAATAAATGCTGCCAGCGGAACCATTGAGATGGTGAACAAGAAAGCTGCTCAATCGCTTTCGGGTACATTTTTCTCTGGCAAAAAATTAGACAAATTGATCAGCAGCAATCCTTTTGGAATTAATATATCCAATGTTGCCAATGATACCCTGATACTCACTGGAGTCATTAGTTTTGGTAATGTAAATAACTCAGTGATTAATACGGGTAACAACCTTACCCTTGCATCTTCTGCCACAGCCACCGCTGCTGTTGCAGACCTCACTAACGGTGGGCTCAATAGCAGCAACCGCATCATCGGAAAAGTAACGGTAGAAAGGTATATTTCCAATGCCGGTAAATGGAGACTGCTTGCAGTGCCTACCAACAGTACGCAAACCTTTAAACAATCATGGCAGGAAAATGCAGCTATAGCCAG
>JBKJKD010000049.1:0-12078 GCA_046597635.1 Ferruginibacter sp.
CGGGTAATTGATCCCCCGCCTGATAAAAAACAGGCAATCATTTTATACCCATAAGATTGATGCTAGCTCCTCTTAAAAAATTCTAAAAGCTCGCTGCCGCCAATCGTAATTTTTAGAGCAGAGTGGAAATAAATCTAACAGCAAGTATTGAGGTAATGAAAACCCCATAGGTTATTAAAAAGTCTCAGAAATTCCACGGTAAATGCTCTTGCAGAGAGGATAATTATTACAATAATCTGGCCCCCAAACCAATCTGTTGGACAGGCTGAAATAGGACTAGAGTTTGTTTGAGAAAAGATTACGCCAACAGCAAGGGAATAATGTTCGGCAATGATGAACCGTTCATTAATCTACTTTGGAGAATCTTATCACCCTGCTGTCTGATTTGCCGTTAGACAGGCGAAGAACGTAGTTTCCCTTAGCAAGGCCAGACAAGTTCAAGAGCGTTTCTGTAACACCTTTGTTCAAACTAAAATTAAAACGCTTTACGATGTTTCCTTGGAAGTTACTGATAGACACAGATGCTTTGCCGGCAACCGCAGATGAAATACTTAGTGATGTGGAGTTGCTAACCAGCGATGGGGTAAGACTGTTCAATTCAAAATCTGTTTCTTTGCCGGCCACGGCCACTATCTTGGAGTTGTATACTCTGCCATCAGGATCTCCTACTCTTAGCCTGTAAAATGCCCTGCCACTGATATTGGCATCTGTAAAATCAAACGGCTGTCTGCACCTTAACTGGTCTGCCTCAAAACTATAAATGCTGCTGTAGTTTCTACCATCTGTAGATTTTTGTATTTCAAATTTGGCATACGACAAAAAACAAACGACCTGCCAATCAAGCCTGGCACCCGTACCCACGAGTCTTGCGTCTAAAGAGCTCAGCCTTACAGGCACAGAATCTGAAACGGTAAATTGCGCCTTCGAAGAAATTGTGGCAGCAAGTAAGATGATAGAGAGGAGAAATTTTTGCATATAGATGGTATTAGTGTTATGCGAGATACGAAATTACACACTTTTGGGTTCATTGTAAAGAACGTGTGATAAAACCGTTTATTATCCCTTACCAAGCCTAAAGGATGCTTCAACCCTAACTGAATAGCAAAAGTGCTCAACCACTAGCTATCTCAAAGCACTCACCACTGCCACAATTCAGGCAGATCTTGCCCGAGATATTGCAAGCCGTCGCAGGCAGTTTTTGTTTGACCTCCACTGGCCGATGTTTTGGTTGGGGTGTAGAGCGCTACTGTATAATCAAAATGGGCAGGTTCAAAACAGACTGAGACAAGATGCCGGGAGCACTACCTAATGGGGATAAAAAGACTAGTTAATCAATCACGCTGCACCACAAAATTGCGTCTGTCCGCCACCGCTTCTCCATCCCATCGGTAGGCTACCAGGTAGCCATCTTTGGCCACGCTATAATCCAGGCACACCACATTGCTGGTTTGCAAGGCGGGCTCTAATTCATCGAGCCAATAATGGCCAATAAACACCGGCGGCGCATCGGCCGGGTAAATATTTATAGACAAGTTGTGTGGCACGGGTTCGTCTGTCATCTCTGGTGGACAGCTAAACAGCAACGCCCCATAATTGGCACCACTGTTTTGCACCCACCATTTGATGCGGTTGGCTGTGCGGGCATGGCCATCCTTGTCGTACCACACAAACTCCTCAGGTATATTCAGTTCTTTTCCTTTCAAAGTTTCCTCTATTATCTTCTTAGCCCTGCTGCCTCTTTCATGAGCCTTTTGCAAAAGATCGTCGGTAAGAATGTTGTAATTGTTTTCCTTTAGCCAATTGATGTGCGCATCATCCCAACAGGCATGCACAGCCCGTAGGTTTCCAAGGTCAAGGTAGATGGGCAATGTTTGAAACCATTGTAGATATGCCTGCCACTCCTCAGTGTCATTGGCAAACTGGTGTAGCGTTGCCGCATGTTGCTTGTTGTGAGTAGCATTGTGTGAGCGCAGGTAACCTCCCCTGCCATCTGGAGTGGCATAAGCCACAGCATTGTATTCATGATTGCCCAACAGGGCAATAGCATGGCCGGCATCTGTCATGCCTTTTACCAACTGAAGCGTTTCTTTTATTTGCGGGCCACGGTCTATATAGTCGCCTACAAAAATTACTTTTCTTGTGGGATGCTGCCATACCCCATCCTGAACCGCATAACCAAGCTGGGTAAGGAGTTTTTGTAAGCTGGCACAATGCCCGTGAATATCACCGATGAGGTCGTACATAGGGTGCGTATGTTGTAAATAATTTTTTGTTATAAAGCGGGCCCGCTGGGCTGTAACCCAGTCACCACCATATCTAACATTTTGATCAATGATCTAGTGGCATTACAGGCAAAGGAATTCCTTCCTGTTTTGTGTGACCCTACCCAAAACTTCCGGCGGTTTCAACCAGCCTGCTTTAGCAGATAGTTTTAACGAGGGTTGGTGCTGCTGTTGCCGGCCCCTGCAAATATAGCACACGAAAAGCACAGGCACTAAAGTCTGCATCCGGAGATTAGATCAGCGATGTGTTATTTTGAAAAAATAAATTCTTCTCTTTGAACGGGTGTTGACTTGCACACTTTATTAAACTCTTCAATAGAGTTAAACTTTAGCTGCTCCAGAATTTTGTATTCATAAAACACTTTAAAACTATCATTTCTAAACACCCAGGGCTCCACCGTAATAGTATTGTCAGCTTTGTAAAAAGTTTGGCTCATATCCCCATCCGGACTTTTAGATACTTCCATCTTTCGCCCTTCGGGTTGAATTTTATCCATACAGATGAGCAGTGAAAAAGCATCGCACCACTCTACCAGGCGATACAAACGATCTGCATATTTTTTATCGATAGCTAAATGTTTGAGAATATCCTTACGGTTTTTTTCCTGCTCATTTAAAAAGGAATTTAATTTTTTGTCTTTTGGTTTCTCCCTCTCGCTATACAAAAATTCCATGTGTAAAGAAGTGAGCAAAGCATTTACCTGGCTTTTTGCACTGGATATTTCCATTACGCTTTCCTGTTGCTTTAAGTTAGACTTGTTGGCATCTGCACTTACCTGGAAATGCCGGGGTGCGCCTGCATCTGTGAGGTTATTGGTTTGAGCAGTTTCTTTAACACCGTCTTCATGTTCGGCAATGGCTATGAGTGTGGGCACTATAATATCGTTTGGCAAATCTATATCGTATTGATAGGCCAACATAGCGGCCAGCAGGCCGTGGGACCGCTGGTTGATAATTTTCCAACCTTTTTGATGCGAAGTAACAATCATTATTAAAAATAATTTAGAATGGGAGTTTGAGAACAGGATTACGCTAAATTGGAATTCAAGAATTGCACCAATTGTCTAACAGTTTTACAGTCCTCTCATTTTATTCCCTCTCGCTTCATGTGTTACTTGGGCAAGACCAAGCTTTTCCATCAGGGGCGGTATATACATCCCAAAGCGCCCACGGAGCCCTTTTTTTAGACCATACCAACCACCGTTAGGATTACTTTCCGAACGCCCCCATGCTTCCACGGTGCCTTCTTTGGCAGTTTTTTGTTCGTCTGCACTGCCCAGTTCCATCCAGTCGCCGTGCTTCTTGAGCATCGCCTGCAGGTCGGCAAGGCAGGCCGCATTATAGATGAGAGTCGTTTTACCAACGATGCACATAATTACGTCTTTTCCGTCTTTTACCGCCCTGTACATTTCATAGGTTGACGATAACGGTGGAGTCTTTAGCTTCCACGGATTGTCTTTTGTTCCTGCTGCTGCCATAGCTATTTTTTTGTTGAGGCTGCTCCTAAAACGTTTTGATGTGCAAACTTTTCCGGGTCACCCCAGTTTAGGAATTTAGGCTCATGATGATCCGATAAGAATAAGTTGCACAAATATACCGACCACTTTTTAGGTTGTAGCTTTAGAGTGTACCCTTTACTATACATATTTTCTCATGTGCATTTAAAGCTACAGTAATTGGCAGTTAAAACTACCAATTAATACTCCAAAGAAAATAGTATGGCTCATCATTTCACCCGTCCTCTTTCCTCCTCGGATGCAGTAATTCTTGCTCTCTTTTCTTTGAGTAGTTTATTGCCGAAGCTCTTTGTGAAGGTGAGTTTAAATATTCTCCGACTTATTTGGAACCTGGATAACGTATAAAAGTTTTCGTCCGCTAAATCAAATCTGGCCCTGATATTCATACTGGAAAAAATATCATCAACACCCAATTTTAAACTGCTGTTTGCTTTGGTAAATTTTTTTTGAACACCAGCATTTAATTGTCCAAAAGGCTGGGTTATGGAAGCACCAAAAACCCCCTTGGATTGGTAAAAGCCGGATAGTTCTATTCCAAAGTTTTGTGGCAGGGTAAAACTTTGAAAGCCCGACACATTGTAATTAACATTAGATATACTGACGGGTTTTTTATTATAGTCCAACTTTATTTCTTGCCAAGTAGTATTTAGATTTAGTTGTGAAAACCACCACTTTGTAATAGATACCGGCAATGAAAAAGAGGCATTTATTATTTGCGTGTTCTTAAAGTTTTTGGCCGTCACAATTTGTTTGTTGGTAGTCACATCTACCTCATTTTGAAAGCTTCCTATGGAGTTTGATTCATACGTATAACTCAACGAAAAAACGAACTTTTTAACCAGGTAGTCTATTTTAACGGCATCAGCTATAGAAGGCTGCAGCGCTGAATTGCCAGTGATGTATGTATAAGGATCGAGAAAAATAGTAAAGGGTGCAAGATCAGTAAATGCTGGTCGGTTGATTCGGCGATTGTAACTAAAGTTTACACTATTGTTATCCGTTAATTTATGCGATAGGTATACTGTTGGAAAAAGCCTTCCGTATTTACGGTCTACAATATTCTTTTGGGTCTCCGTACCTAGGTTGGAGGTAGTATGTTCATAGCGCAGGCCGGCTTTGATACTTGTTTTTTCATTGGCTGTTATATTGACCGAGGCGTAGGCTGCGCTTATATTTTCTTTGAGCGAATACAGTGCCGTAAGGTTGCTATCAGACTTCCAGAAATTTTGCACCAATTCCTGCACACCTACATCGTTCGAAAATTTGGAAACTACCCGTTTAACCCCAGTCTCCAGGTTCGCTTTTGCACTTAACTTTTTCTTATAATCAATTTGAATGGGTAATATATTGATGACTGTTTTTTTGGTACTCCGGGTATTTTCGGCTCGTAATAACTCGTTGTTGCTGTTGTAGTAATTGTTTAGGTAATTGTTTGGATTGTTGTCGTCATAAAACAGGTAGTCCACATTAAACATAATTTCCTCCCCACTTTTCATGGTATGCTGCAGGTTAATATTACCCATCCAATGCTTCCATTGATTTACTTCATCATTGTTTATTTTTATTAAGGTGTCTAAGGAACTATTCACTCTTACAGATGTACGATTAACCGCATCCATTGTCCATCTTGTATCGTAAGCAGCAGTTAACAATCCGAGCGTTGTTTTCTTTCCCAACTGATAATCATATCCAAGTCTGATGTTGTGATTACGCTGCACAGGGAACCGCTTGCTAAGTGTATTGGTTTCTGTAGTTTTCCCCTGGTAAATAATCTTTCGATAGCCCTCAAAGACTGGTGTAATGGTATTTTCCTGCCTGATGAAAGCATACGAGGCATACAAGTTTCCCTTTTTTGTGCGGTAATTAATATCAATGTTGGCTGCAGGAGCGGTTCCTCTAAAAGCAGCCATGGTAAGCGTATAAGTTCCGTTTAAACCGATATCAGGATTATCTGTTAGCACAATATTAATGTAGCCAGCATTACCTGCTGCATCGTACTTTGCAGGCGGCGTGGTAATCAATTCTATACGTTCCACATTGTTTGCACTCATCCCATCCAGCATTTGCACCAGCGCATCAGCGGGCATATAGTTGAGTTTGCCATTGATCATAACATTTACTCCACTCTTTCCATTCATAGCAATGGTACCTCCCTGTTTATTTACAATTACGCCTGGCGATTTTTGAAGCACATCCAGCACAGTGCTACCTGCACTTGTGATGCTGTTTTTTACATTCACAATCATGCGGTCAATTTTTTGTTCAAACAAGGGTTTTTTAGCCGTAACCGTTACCGCATTAAGATCTACGGAAGCTATTTGCAATTGGATCGAACCAAGCTCTATCAAGGGCGTTTTTGCTATCCTGATAGAAGATATATATTTAGTTTCAAAACCGGCAAAGCTGCAACTTAGCAGGTAGTCTCCAATCATCATATTTTGAAAGGAAAATTGGCCTGCGTTGTTTGTTATTTCCCCTCTTACCAGCGCTGAATCCAAAGGATTAAGTAACAACACATTTACATTCGGAAGCGGCTTGCCGTCGGGTGCTATTATTTTTCCGGAAAGGGCAGTTTGGGCCCGCAAGTCCAACAGGGTGAAAAAAATAGCCAAGAAAAGGGCTGTCTTGTTAAAGATGTTTTTAAACATGTTTGCTGTTTTTAATGGTTTTGGTTCGAGAGCGTACGAAGGCTTGATATTATAAAAACACTACTTTTTAATATTAACTACTGTGCCACAATCCAGATTATACCTGACCAGTTGCGTACGGATCGTTGCCATCTGCAGACTGAAACGAATCACCGGTAAAAAATATGCATAAGCAGTTGCTGTTTTGAAAGGTATATATTAAGTAGCCATTTTGCAAGAACTCCTTTTAATACCTCTGATGAAGAAACAATTCACAAAAAGGGGCATCGCCGAAAACATTAGCACTAGTTTTAAAAGCTAACCTTTATGGAAAAGCTTTAATTATGGAATACTCATTTCATTAAATGCCTATTCATATCCTCATCCATTTCTTCATCCGTTTGATAGTTAGGGCCTTGCCCCTTACATAAAACCATTTGCCATCTTACTTAATAAAAGTGTCTATGCGGATTACATGGTAGGAATGATCGCCTTTAGGCGATAAAAAAATCACATCAACCATATCAGTTTTAATAGCAGTTATGCCATTAAAGATTCTTAGCAAACTTGCACCTAATACTGGCCTGATCGATTTGAAAACCCAACCTAGCTGCTCAAATGCTTTTAAATGTGCTGCTTCAGCACAATTAAATCTGCCACTGGCATCAACGCCAACATATTTGTCGTTGAGGGGCAATTAACTATCGAAATTGTTTTTTACGGCCATAATTTGTACTCTGTCTTGAGGGTAATTTGTAGTCTCATACTTGCAACCCTGTGGCATTTGTGCAAATACTTTTAGCAGCTACGATAATTACATGGACTATTGTCAGTAGGTTGATGAATTTATGCCGATAAATATTCTTTAATTTTCTGGAGAATAATGGGTTGCCTAGCGCTAAATTATTGCTTTCGTATCGTGTGTTTATTCATTGATTCTCGCAATTCCTCGGGTGTTTGTACCAAAGTACCTTGCCCAGCTACATAAAACCATTTGCCCCCTTGCTTTACATAAGATTCTTGCCTTATCACTTTAACATAAAGCTCTCCATCAGCGGTAGTAAAAACAACATCTGCAACAAAGGTTTTTAACGCACTATTTCCATTAAATATTCTTAACAAAGAAGTGCCTGGTAAAACTGTTACAGATTTAAAACTTACCCCCGATTGTTGCATACTTTTTATTTCATCCATTTTCCCGTAATAAATCAATCCTTCTGCACCAATGCCTACATAATTATCATTTAAAGAATAAGTACTGTCAAAATTATTGCTGATGGCATTGATGGAAGCTCTGTCTTTTGGATAATTGTTGATATTATATTTTCCTGCAGGAACAACTTGTGCTTCCGTATGTAAAGCGAAAGTTCCCATGATCAATGCCATTAAGATTTTTCCCATTTGTATTTTCATTTTATTTTTAATTGCATAGGTTAGAAATTTTAAAAAGGTGACATTCTTCTTATTCCGTCTCACCAGCTACCGATATTTAAATTAGTGGTAACTCCTCGTAAGCAACCTGTAAAGTATTCTCCAACGCTATGTGCAATTGGTGATAGACAAATACACAGTAATGCTATAATAGCAAAATAGGCCATGCAAACTAACCCGCAAATAGCTGGTGTTGGTATGGATTTTAAGTGGTGCTGGTGTTCAATTTTTATTGTTTTCACTGTATTGCTTTTTAAAAGTCGATTGTGATTATTGAATGGATGATTAATTCTTTTGTAACATTGTTTTGCTCATTTCATCAATCTCCTCTTTACTCAAAGCCCTTGTACCTTGCCCCTGAACAAAATACCATTTACCATGCTGCTTCACGTAGCATTCCATTCTAATAACCCTTATTTTCAAATCGCCTTTGGGCGTATCAAACACAACATCCAATACATCATGCCTTACTGCTGCATCACCATTGTAGATGCGTAACATGCCCATGCCTGATACTGGTTTGACAGACTTAAAAGTGGCTCCTTGATCCGCAAAGCCTTTTTTCCATTGCTCATAACCATAGGAAATTTTACCCTCGGGGCCAATTGCTAGATAGTCGTCATTAAGATGCTGTAACGAATCTGGAAGTGTTTTGAGTAACTCAATTGCTTTGCGGTCATTTGGGTAGTTGGTGGTGTTGTATTTACCCACGGGCAATTGTGCCTTTAAAGCGGTGTTGACTATTACTATAGCCAATAATAAAACGATTGTTTGTTTCATGTTGTTTAATTTTAAAACGAAACTATCTTAACAGAAACGGATAATAGATTACGTGGAGGTGAGCAGCGGACTTTATGAGTAACCGGCGTGTTTCATGTTGTTTGAGGTAAAAATTCCGCCAATTTGCCATTCCCTCAAAAAAGCGACTAATCACCATATTAATTAGGCAAAGGCGAAGGGTTGCAGTAGTTTTAACAGATACGTCCAACCTTTTAGGTAATTCCTACAACTGCTATGCAACGAATCATTCTAATAAGCACTTTTTTGATGATATTAATCGGCAATCTTTATTCGCAGGATACGCTTGTACTAAACGGTCAGCCAACCTGGAAGCAACCATTTGATATTGCAGACAACTGTCTTATTTACCAGGAAACCACAGATACGGTATTGTCTTTTGAGCAAGTTAAAAAGCAGGTTTTTGTTCCTTATACAAATGAATGGCGAAAGCAAAAGTTCGGTAACAAGCCTTTAATTATTCAATGGAAGAAATTCACTGTTCGCAACACATCTACAACTGATACTGTAAACTTGAGTATAGCAACGGTTCATTATTTTACAAGGCTTTACACCACAAATGAAATGATAGCAAGAAGTGGGGCTTACGAAACGAGAGGCTTTCTTAGACATAGTAGTACATCCGCTTATGACCGTGGAAGGCTGCCAGTAATAGTGCCGCCCCAAAGTTGCATCACTTATTGGCTGCGCACAGAAGACAGGCAGAACCAATTAATTCCTCCAGTCATAACGCTTGAAACAAAATTTGCGGGCATGGCCGAAGAGGTGAAAAGTAACTTTACCGCTCGGTATCTCTTCCTCATCTTGGCTGGTATGACGGGCTGCTTTTTGTTCATCGGTATTTATGCAGCATATAATTATTATCTCTACCGCCATGTGTCGTTTCTGTGGTATATCACTTATACCATTGCAGCATTTTTTTCAGGTCTCCATTGGATGGATATACGGCTGGGCATGTATATGTTTTCACCATTGATTCATGATATTATTTTTTCCGTTTTCGTGTATTTAATACCAATTCTATATAGCTTTTTTATAGGTAGTATGCTGCGATTAAATATTCACTTTAAAAAAGGTTGGTTTATTGTAAAGTTGCTGACGCTGATATGCTTCCTTCAAATGGCATTACAACTTATAGAAGTAAGGTTTGAATGGTTTCCTTTTGATCTTAATTATTATGGTATTATTTTAACACCCTTTGCCATCATTTTTCTAAATATTGTCTTATTAATTCTTACTACAAAAAGTACGGACCCTGTAAAATGGTTTTTATTCACTGGCGTTGTAAGCCTGATAGTATTGTGGTGTATGCCATTATTGAATTTGTATTCGCCTACTTCAAACATGACCCAGGAATTATTTCTGGTCATAAATTTTCCTATTGTCTTTCTGTTGCTTGGCCTGGTGATTGAAGCGGTCTGTTTTTCCTTTGCATTAACCTACCGCAGTAAATTGGTATTATTAGAAAGAAATAAGTTACAGGAAAACTACAACCAGGAATTACAAACAGCGTTAGCGTTAAGAACCGCAGAGCTTGCAACTCAAAACAAGGTAGTAGAAGCACAAAAAATAAAACAAATAGAGACTGCCTTTGAACGAAAAATAGCCGAAACAGAAATGACGGCTTTAAGAGCCCAGATGAACCCGCATTTTATTTTCAATTGCCTTAATTCCATCAAACTGTATACACTTGAAAATAATTCGCAAACAGCATCTGAATACCTTACGATTTTTTCTCAGTTAATACGGTTGGTACTAGAGAATTCACGTTCAGAAAAAGTTTCCCTACAAAAGGAATTAGAAACCCTCCGACTATATATTGAGTTGGAAGCCATGCGGTTTAAAAACAAGGTCAAGTATCAAATAAACGTAAGCCCTTACATAGATCAACAGTACATTGATATCCCACCATTACTCTTACAACCGTATGTAGAAAATGCTATTTGGCATGGGCTAATGCATAAAAAAGAAGGTGGTACCATTTGCATTGATGTGTCTCTACCACAGGAACATTCCTTACAAATTGAGATTTCCGATGATGGCGTAGGAAGGGAACTATCCGCTAAATACAAAAGTAAATCGGCTACCACACAAAAGTCATTTGGGTTAAAAATGACCTCTGAACGAATTGCTATTATTTACCAGGTTTACAACATAAAAGCTGACGTACAAATATTAGACATGAAAGATGATGTAAATAAGGTAAACGGTACAAAAGTGATCATAAAAATACCTGTATAAAGATGCTAAAAACCCTGATAATTGATGATGAGCCAGATAATGTAAAATTGCTGGCTTTGCAATTAAAAATGTATTGCCCTCAGGTGCAAGTAGTCGCAGAATGTACAGAAAGTGAAGACGGGTATTTGAAAATAAAAGAGCTTCACCCAGACCTTGTTTTTTTAGATATTGAAATGCCCATCATGAATGGATTTCAGTTACTAGAAAAGATTGGCAATATAAACTTTAGCCTCGTATTTGTAACAGCCTATGACCAATTTGCAGTAAAGGCATTTCGGTTTAGTGCGTTAGATTATTTACTAAAGCCCATTGATGGTAAGGACTTGAAAGCTGCAGTGGATAAAGCAGAAAAACGCCTATGGCCACAAACGCAGCAACTTAATTTGCTAAAGCAGCAACTACAAAGTGATGCCAAAGTATTGCCAGACAAAATTGCATTGCCTTATCAAAATGGAGTAACCTTTGCCGAAATTAAAAATGTGGTTTATTGTGAATCGGACAATAATTACACCCGTATTCATACCGTTGATGGGAACCACTATATGGTGGCAAAAACCTTAGGCGATATACAGGAAGTGCTGGAAGAACGAAATTTTTTAAGAGTGCACCGCCAGTATTTAGTCAACTTGAACCATATTAAAAAGTATGTACGTGGTGAGGGTAATTATCTTGTACTGTCCAACAACCAAAGTATACCCGTTGCCAGGAATCAAAAAGACAAATTGATCGAAAAATTTGGCTGGTTGTAATATTAAGGATGCTTAAAATAGAATTTGATCTTTTGTAATGTGCCTTTTTTCTATCCTTATAGGCATCTAAGCGACGCTCCTTCAACCTCGGCAGCTGTTATTCTATTTTAGTACCTGTAGCTGTATGGTGTCTTTTGATAGAAGACAGCTTTGGTGAATATTTCTACAGATAACGAAGTTCTTTTCCACAGCTGAAATTACTCTCTTTTAATGCTCAGGGTAGTGTCCTACCTGGCAAGTTGTGCACACACAGGTCATTCAGGCTTTGCCAACAATACACGAAAAGGAAGATCTATTGATCACTAAATCAAAAAACACCTGCTGCCACTCTAAACGTATTGGCATGTGCTTCAATAATGGTTTTAATATCGGGAGAATAGCCGCCGCCCATACTTACCTGCACCGGAATGCCGTGCTCTTTACACAATGCAAA
>JBKJKD010000115.1:0-3689 GCA_046597635.1 Ferruginibacter sp.
GTTCAATATGAGCTCGCTACCATCATTGGTGAGGCGGGTTTCTTTTTTAGTTTGGAGGTTTACCGTATATAAATCATTGTTCTTCGTGTAAGCCACGTAGTTACCATCTGGGCTCACGGTAGGGTTTATCTCGGGGGCCTCATCGCTCGTCAATTGCACTTCGTTGGCATCTAGTTTTACAAAGAGATTTTTATTCTTAGAAAAAACGGTGGGCTTAACAGTTACCTGGGGTACTATTTTATCCGCTTCGCCCGCTTCCCGCTCTATACCTTTCTTTGCATCTATGATCCATAACTTACCATTGCGCATGAGTAGTAAATTGCTGTTGTCTTTCCAACTGGTGGCTATGGGTAAGGGTTGAACAATACCTTTAAAATTCGATTTAAAATATTGATCTTCTGTGAGGGGCTTTTGCTGGCCGGATGCAGCCAAAGTGAGGCTCCCTATACACAGGAGAAGGAGTGAACGCTTTATCAAAATCATCATGCTTAGTTTTTATTATTAAGATTGGACAAGATAGTTTTTTTGTACAATTGCCAATACGGATTTTGATGGGCGGGTAAAATTATACCAGTATAGCCGGGTTTATATCAGCAAATAATTTACTATCTTTCCCTCTTTCTACCGGTAGAGGGAGTCTTCTGGCAGTGGTGATGAAAATCTTTCGCTCTGCACAAAAAGGCGCTGACTCACAGTTCATTTTTTAATTTTTAAACTCCGTTATTTATGATCGTAATTGCATTGTACAATCTTAAAGGTGGTGTGGGTAAAACCGCTTCTTGTGTAAACTTTGCCTACCTGGCGGCGGCGGATGGATATAAAACCCTGCTTTGGGATATTGATCCGCAGGGCTCTTCTTCTTTCTACTACAAGGCAAAACAAAAGGTACATCCAGGTATTAAAAAATTAATTGCCAAAGATGCAGATCTGGAACAAGCGATTCTTTCCACAGATTTTGAAATGCTCGATGTGATCCCGGCAGACAACTCTGCCAAGAGTTTCGACATCATTCAAGATGAAATGAAAGGGAATAAGAACCGCCTGAAGTCTATTGTAAAACAACTGGATAAAGAATACGATTTTGTCTTTATCGATTGCCCTCCTGGCTTCTCGGCACTTTCGGAGAATATTTTTAGCGCAGCAGATATCGTTTTGATGCCGGTAATTCCTACCACTTTATCTATCAGAACTTACAACATGGTTAAGGATTATTTCAAAGAGAAAGACCTGGACATGAGCAAAATGATGTGCTTCTTTTCTATGGTGGATCTCAGGAAAAATATGCACAACGAAATAATGGAAGATCTTTACAAAGACAAACGCTTTTTTCAAAACTATGTACCTTACTTAAGTGATGTAGAAAAAATGGGACTTCACAAAGCACCTGTAATGGAATTTGCCAATAGCAGTTATGCTTCCAAATGCTACCGGGAACTTTGGACGGAAGTAAAAGAAGGACTTGTAGAATAGCTCAGGGTTTTAGTGATTAAGCGTAAATCTGGGAGTAGTGTAAACGGAGCCAAATACTGGTGATGGGCGGTTCGTGCCATAAAATCCTGAATGAACAGGCTGAAAATATTTGTTGGTATTGAAATAAAATAAATCAAAGGTTAGCCCGAATATAAAACACCCACAATTATCCTTTTAAAAATAGAGTATTTATGACGAAAGAATTATTCTCCTGGTATAGTCCGGCGCTTGGTAAAGACATGCCCATTGTGGGTTATGGTGATTATGGGTTCGCTTTGCTGCTGGTGCCCACAGCTGCGGCAGACTACCTGGAGTATGAGCGCTTTCAGTTATTGGATCATCTGGCGCCTTTTATTGATGCGGGTAAAGTGAGGGTATTTTCTATCAACAGCATTAACAACGAAAGTTGGTTGAGCAACAACATGCAGGGAGAGCATAAAGCCATCAGGCAAAACCAGTTTAACCAATATGTGTTTGATGAAGTGGTGCCTTTTATAAAAAACTGCACCTCGCAGGAAACGCCCATCATTACCTGTGGTGCTTCTTTTGGTGCTTTGCACAGCATGAATTTATTTTTGAAGCGCCCCGATTTGATCAATGGCGTTATTGCCATGAGCGGTGTGTATGATCTCACAGAATATACTAAGGGCTTTTATGATGAGCAGGTATATTATAATTCTCCGGCTCACTATGTTCCCAATCTTTCAGACGAGTGGTACTTGAATAACATTCGCCAGAGCAGGCATATACATATTCTTTCTGGCAGGGGAGATTTTGAGGACCCACAGGCTGCCCAGAATTTCTCCGGGGTTTTAAATAGCAAGGGCATACCGCATGAACTGGATATTTGGGGGTATGATTGGAAGCATGACTGGCCTACCTGGCGGGCAATGTTGCCTCACTACCTGGAGACAAGATTTTAAAATTATTCCCATAAAAAAAGGATGGCAATTGCCATCCTTTTTTTATGGGAAGTTTCTGTGTGGTTTAATTTTTTATGACTTTGTGAACAGACCTGCTGCCGGTGGCTACAGAAATGATCTCCAGTATATACGTACCTGCTGTGAGATTACCTACATTGATAGTTTCTACCACTGTGGCAGCTGGCTTATTTATCTTTTTGTAGAAAACAGTTTGGCCTGTGCTGGCAGACAATTTCAACACGTAGTCTCCAGCTGCTTTTTGACTCAACTGTACTTTAAACGATCCTACAAAAGGATTTGGATAAACTGATACAGTGTTGGCACTCATTTCTACCAGCGTTTCTCCCTGCGTGGTTTTTGCAGCCGGAGCAACTGGTTCTGCAGTCGCTGTAAGATTTGCTCCGCCAATAACAGGAGCTACCTGCTCTGTTACCGTAAAGCCAGCAATGTAATTGTACACACCAATTCTGCTAATGGTAACTTTCACCGATCCTGTATTATCCGGCACAATATTTACAAATCTGGCAACATCGGTTAGATTATTATCTGTATTAATAGTGTCATTTACAGCTCCGATAGTATACACAGATTTGTTGCCTGTATTTTTCCTGCTTGCAAAAAATTCGAAGCTGTAGGATTTTGAAGGATTCAATCCTTGGATATTCAATTCCCGCTGGCTGGTTGAAAACGAGTTAAAACGCAATACTGCCGATGGCGGTAGGGTTGCTGCTGTAGCATAGTTTGTACTGTTATCAGCAATCTTTAATTCTCCGCCCATGCTCGCCTTTATGGTGCTGGCAGTTCTGTCCTCATAAAGAAAGCTGCTGCTGTTGGCTCCGCTAAGGATATTCCAGTTATTCCATTGAAGATCAGTAACAGCATTGCTACCTCCAAAAATATTAACCTTCACTCGCTTTGCACTGCTGGCAACTGCATTCACTCTGAACAAAGCCGCCGCAGGAATCACTTGTTTTGCCAACCCCGTTGCCTCGTAACTTACTGTAAATATTTTATCACCTCCATTTTGAAAAAACAACCCTGTGATTGCATGTTTCCCAGCTTTGAGGCCAATTACACCAAATTGCTCCACATTTCCATGCAGGCCATCATTGTCTACAGTCAGCACATTATCAATGAACAGTTTGCTACCATCATCAGAACTTGTATAAAAAGTATATCGTCCATCTGCAGGCACGGTTATAAAGCCTGTATAACTAAAGCCAAATAAAGTGGTTTGTAAAGCAGGAGTCAAATCGAAGTTGGCAACCGTACCCGATTTTAAGGGTGTGAGTGCGC
>JBKJKD010000186.1:0-13480 GCA_046597635.1 Ferruginibacter sp.
TATATGCATAAAAGATAATTGCCCTGTACGAAAACATGCCTTTATAGAAAAGGTAGAATGGACCATGCAAAATATCTTAAGCGACAAAAAACACCACGTAGGTTCCTAATGAAAAATACATTGCTCGATAAAGATTATTGGAATAACCGATACCGTAACGGCCAGACTGCATGGGATGTAGGCACCATCTCTACGCCACTTAAAGATTACATAGACCAGTTGATTGATAAAGATGCTACCATTCTCATACCTGGCTGCGGCAATGCTTATGAAGCAGAATACCTACTGCAGCAGGGCTTTAGTAACATCACTTTAATAGATGTTGCCCCGGCAGCAGTTGAAGCGGTAAGCATTAAACTAAAAGACTTTTTAGGGAGGCAACTGCGGGTTCTCTGCGGTGATTTCTTTGAGCTAAAGGATGAATTTGACCTTATTATTGAACAAACTTTTTTTTGCGCCCTGGAGCCTGGGCTCAGACAAGCCTATACTAACAAAATGTTTGACTTGCTAAAAAGTGATGGTAAATTGGCGGGTGTTTTATTTAATAGAGACTTTGACGGTGGGCCTCCTTTTGGCGGCAGCAACACTGAGTACGAGCAACTTTTTACAACTTCATTTGAAATAATAAAAATGGAAGACTGCAGGAATTCTATAGCGCCTCGTGCGGGAAGCGAATTGTTTTTTATTTTGAAAAAAAAGCCTTGAAGGCACAAGGCAGCGATGCCTGCTCATGACCTGATTGTGCCTACAATGTTAGGCTAGGTAGTAAAGATGCTGGCAACAGCATAAGCCACTGCAGCTGCAACTCCCCCTAACAGCATCAACCTGAATGTTCCCCAAAGCAGTGGCTCCTTGTTTACCTTACTCTTTATAAAACCAACGATAACCAGTGCTAGCAGTGTGATGCTGCACGACCAAACAAAAGCTTCTGCAGTGTTGGTAAAATATAGATAGGATAGTAATGGTATCATTCCCCCAATTGCATAAGAAAGCCCAATGATAAGGGCAGTTTTCGGGAGTTTAGAAGTATCATTTATCTCAAGATCTACCTGGTGTTTTTTTAGGTATGCTTTCCATTCATTGCTGTCATTCTCTATTACTTCGGCAGCCTGATCCTGCATGTCCTGGTCCAGGTCTAGTTGCTTAAAAAGATGAATGGTTTTATCAAGTTCATCTTTCTTGGCAGCGGCTTCCTCCTCTGCGGTTTGTTGAGCAAAGCTTTCCTGCCTGCTTTTGGCTGCAAAGTAACCTCCCAGTGCCAGCACAAAGGCGCCTACCACTATCGCAGCAAGTCCTCCCTGCACAATTATTAGTTTGTCGGCAGCAATAACGCTTAAGCCAGTGATGATGGCAAATGGAATGATCAGCCCGTCACTGATACCAATGACAATATCTGTAAAGGGTTTGTAAAGATTGCTACTGTTCTTGTTGTTACTAGAAAACATGATGCATGATGGGGGCTGCCCGATTTTGGCAGCGAAAATAAGTAAAATGAAGTTTATCATGAGACGCTCTTTGCCTGCCAAAATTTTGAGGCGCTCATCTCACAGCTTATACAGCCTTTTTTTTCGGTTGACGACTGTCGTGGCGGATGAAGTTTTATTAATCTTAGTCATATTTCATGGCAAAGCGAAAAAGCGAAAGCTGTAGTCTTACTAAAATGCTTTTCGCCCTGCCATGTATATTTTGTAAAAGGTGGAAAACGAAGGTTAAGCAAGTATGGCCAAACTTTTTTCAATAATGCCCACCGCTTCCATAAGTTGATCTTGAGAAATATTTAAGGGAGGTGCAAACCTAATAATATCGCCATGCGTTGGCTTGGCCAGTAAACCATTTTTCATGAGTTCAATGCACAGGTCCCAGGCCGCATCGGGATTGGGATGGTTTATTACCACGGCGTTCAGCAATCCTTTTCCACGAATGACAGCAATAAAAGGCGATTGCAGTTTTGCCAGCTCAGCCCGAAATATTGCACCCATCGCTTCCGCATTGGCAGCCATGTTTTCTTCTTTTAAAACAGTAAGTGCGGCTATAGCCACTTTACAGGCCAGTGGGTTGCCTCCGTAAGTACTGCCATGTTCTCCGGGTTTTATGGTCAGCATAATTTCATCATCTGCTAACACAGCACTTACAGGCAGGGTGCCGCCGCTGAGGGCTTTGCCTAAAATTAAAATATCAGGTCTCGCATCTTCATGATCGCAAGCCAACATTTTGCCTGTGCGTGCCAGGCCGGTTTGTATTTCGTCTGCAATCATCAGCACATTGTAAGTTGTGCAAAGATTCCTGATGCCGCTGAGGTATCCCTCATCTGGTACCACCACGCCAGCTTCGCCTTGTATGGGTTCAAACATGAAAGCCGCAACGTTTTTATCTTGCAGGGCTTTTTCCAAAGCCACTAAATCGTTGTAGGGTATCACCTCAAAACCGGGCATGTAAGGTCCGAAGTTTTTGTAACTGCTTGGGTCCGTAGAGGAAGAAACTGCAGCGAGGGTACGCCCCCAGAAATTACCTTCTACAAATAGAATCTTTGCTTGGTTTTCTTCTATGCCTTTAATGGCATAGCCCCATCTTCTGGCTAGTTTAATGGCTGTTTCGCCACCTTCCACACCCGTGTTCATGGGCAACACTTTATCGTAGCCAAAATATTCGGTTATAAATTTTTCATATTCTCCCAACTGGTCATTGTGAAAAGCCCTGGAGGTAAGCGTAAGTACTTGCGCCTGCTCCGTGAGTGCCGCAATAATATGGGGATGACAATGCCCCTGGTTCACGGCAGAATAGCCACTCAGGAAATCGAAATATTGTTTATCATCAACGTCCCATAAATAAATGCCCTGGCCTCTGTTGAGCACGACGGGTAAAGGATGATAATTGTGTGCACCATATTTTTCTTCAAGGTCCAGGTGGTATTGTGCGGGGTTGATGGTGGTGTTCATTTTGAAAAGTTATAAAGAGGTGAATGGTGAATGGTGAGTGCATCTCATCAATTAGTTACCAGAAAAAACAAACAATAGAGATGAAAGATAATTCAGGGCTCTTCTAACTATAAAAGAACCAGGCTCCCCTTTAGGGGACGGGGGAACCTAATGATTCAGCAAATCAAGGTTGCTGTATAAAAATGCTATCGTTGTAGAGTTGTTGATATTTCAAAGATAAAAGATTAAACCCATCTTTGAAGGTAATGCGCTGGAAAATTGCAGGTAGGGAGCTTTTCTTTTGGAAAAATGCCATAGATACTACTGCCACTACCGCTCATGCTGGCATACAATGCCCCATGGTCATATAAATTTGTTTTTATCAGCGCAATCTCTGGATAGGCAGCAAATACCGTTTCTTCAAAGTCGTTTACAATATTGTGCTTCCATGTGTGAATATCCTTGGCAACGAGTTCTCGTAGGTCCTGCGGGTGCTCGCCAATCTTTATATTACTAAAAGCGAGGCTGGTGCTGATATGTATACCAGGGTTGAGTAAAAGAATTGCGTATGCGGATAAATTTAGTTCAATCGGTTCCAGTATTTCACCACGGCCTGTGGCATAACAGGGTTTATTGATGATAAAAAATGCACAATCACTACCCAACTGTGAGGCATATTTAATGAGTTGTTCGGAGCTTAAATGAAGGGAAAACTTTTGGTTGATAAGTTGGAGGGCAAAAGCTGCGTCGGCCGAACCGCCGCCGAGGCCCGCACCCATTGGTATGCTTTTGTGCAAATGCATTTTCACAGCGGGCAAAGCGGGAAAATCTCGTTTTAAAAGTTGATAGGCCTTTACACAAAGATTACCGTCCACTGCGCCAGGAACATACAGACCGGAACTGGCAAATTGTATTCCACCGCCACCTTGCTTTGTTTCGACGGCTTCAAGGGCGTCCTTTAAAGCGATGGGTGCGAAGATAGTTTGCAGGTTATGGTAGCCATCTTCTCTTTTGCTCAAAATGTTAAGCCCAATATTGATCTTGGCATTTGGAAAAACAACCATAACTTTTTATTTAATTATTGTCGGGGTAATAATTATAAGGGAGCAGGTTTGCTGCTTTTTCATAACTCCAGTAGCCGGTAAAAAAAACATTCATAGGGTCGGCAAGTATGCCGAAGTCATCAATACCCACCGTAAGCTCATTTAGCAGCAGGTATGATCTTGCACCATTGGGAAGGTTGCCGTTAATGATTGTCTTTTTGGAAAGATAGCCCTTGCTGGCGGGATTCTTAAGGTACTGAACCATTAGCTTATCCTTCCAGCTTGCTATGTAAATATTTTGAGTAGTATCTTTTTTAACGATATCATTTGCAGTAACGGGTATACCTACATCTATTTTTTTAAAGAATAGTCTGCCCATTGCATCTGTCTGTCGCATGCTATCTTCTCTTACCCGTAAAATAGAAAAACTTTGTTTTTCAAGATTGTTGCTGATGAGCGATCTGAAAAAATGCAGCGTGCTTCCATAGTAGGCCCTTTCCCGGTTTTTGGCCCAACGTTTTTTATCGCCCATATCCTCATAACGGGTATAGCCATAAAATGATGTTTGCCCCGTTCGTTGGTTGAGAGAAAATTCAACGAGATCAAATTTTATGATGTAACCTAACTTTTTATTGACGATGGTAAGGGGCGTATCACTGTAAGCGATAAAGCCACTTTTTTCATCACCTGCGGCAAACTCAATAGAATAGAGGTTGGTTATCCGGCTTAAGTCTGCCTCTTCTGTAAGCCCAAGAAAATTCGCTTTAAACAATTGCAAATAGCTCCTTCGCATCGCCTCCGGTAATATCATCACATCCCGCAGGGTAGCTTCTTTTTCGGCCAATTTAAAAGTAAAGGATTTGCCGGTAAGTGCAGCAACATTCAATTTGTGTACAAGTCGCTCGTAGCCAACAGAAGAAATAATTACTTCACCGTTAATCGGATTTGGAATAGTGAATTCGCATTTTTCATTTGTGATAGTGCCAATAGAAGTATTGTTGAAGTAAACGCTGGCACCTGCAATGGCTTTGTTTGATTGATCAAGCACCCTGCCGCTAAATTTATTTTGTGCAGATAAAGCTGCAGAAAGCAGCATCCAAACAGCAATATTGAAAAGGCGAAGAAGCAACTATTTGCCACGGGCTTTTATCTCGTCCCTTATGGCAATTGCTCTAATGTAATCTTCATGTTCCAAAACCTCGGTGAGCAGGGTATTTAATTCTGCAAGGCTGAGTGCTTTCAAATCATTTTTAGATGACTGGTCTGAGGTAACAGTTGAGCCTGAACTGGGCAGTGCTTCTTTTTTATGGTCCTCTTCCATCATTACACCAGCCTGTTCCAATATGTTTTCGTAAGTAAAGATGGGGCAGCCAAAGCGTACCGCCAGTGCTAAAGCATCCGAAGTGCGGGAGTCAATTTCCACGGTATCGTTGGCAGAACTGCAGACAAGTTTCGAATAAAAAATGCCTTCCTGCAAATCGTTGATCACTATTTCGTGCAACTCTACATTGAAGGCCATCATAAAATTCTTCATCAGGTCGTGGGTGAGCGGGCGGCTAGGGTTCATCCTTTCCAACGCCACAGCAATGGCCTGGGCTTCAAAGCCCCCTATCACTATTGGCAAACGCCTGAGGCCGTTTATCTCTCCCAATACCACCGCATACGAATGTGTCTGTGTGATGCTGTGTGAAAGTGCTACTATTTCCAGTTCAATTTTTTTCATAATCCTTTGGCAATGTACTGCTGTGATATCATTTTAGCAAATGGCAAATATAAAAAATAAAGCCTTCCAAACTCAATTGAAAGGCTTTAATATGCTAATACGTCAAAAGATCAGGCTACACCTTTCAATTTTTTTACGGCATCAATAATTTTCGGCATCACTTCAAAGGCGTCTCCCACAATACCGTAGTCGGCGGCTTTAAAAAACGGAGCTTCAGAATCCTTGTTGATCACTACTATTACCTTGCTGCGGTTTACGCCGGCAAGATGTTGTATAGCGCCGGAGATACCAATTGCAAAATATAAGTTTGGTGCAATGGCAAGACCGGTTTGTCCCACATGCTCATGGTGAGGACGCCAGTCTATATCTGCCACCGGGCGACTGCAGGCCGTGGCTGCACCCAGCAGGTCAGCCAGTTCTGTAACCAATCCCCAATTTTCAGGACCTTTCAAACCACGCCCACCGCTCACCACGATGTCTGCATCGCTCAGGGAAACCTCGCCGGTTGCTTTGTTCACAGCCGTTACGGTTACTTTGGCCGCATCAATGGTAGCTGCAAAGGCAACTACTTCTGCCGTGTCACCACTTTTTTCTATGGTAAATGAATTGGGATTTAAGGCAATGATCTTTTTAGCACTGGTCACCGCAATATTGGCAAAAGCCTTACCGCTGAAAACAGTTTTTTTAACTGCAAAACCGTTACTAATGTCCGGAAGTGCAATGGCACCAGAAACAAGTCCGGCTTTGAGGCGAACACTCAACCGGGGCGCAACTGCTTTACCAGCAGAGTTGTTGCTAAAAACGATTACGTCGGCACTGATAGCCTCGGCTGCCTGGGCAATAATGCTGCTGTAAACCTGCGCATCTAGACTATTTAAAGCCGCATCTGTTACGGTATGCACTTTTTTAATGCCATAATTTCCCATCATAGCAAGGTCATCATTAACGGTGCCCAATACCAGGGCTTCGGCCGTGGTACCCAGCAGTGAAGCGGTTTTAGCGGCATAGCTGGCAGCCTCAAAAGATGATTTTTTGATGTGGCCATCGGCCTGGTCTAAAAAAACTAGAACGCTCATGATATTTGATTTTGCCCCCAACCCCTGAAGGGGCTTTTGCATTCTGTCCAAAGAAATTTAATTCTAAAAACAGCGACGGGATGATTAAATATTTTTTATTCTTTTTAAAATTTAGAATTGTAAAAGACCTAACAGATACAGCATGTTGTTCCATCATAAGTTCCCCTTGAGGGGACAGGGGCTCCTAAAAAGCCTTCGCCTCTTCGTGCAACAGCCTCACCAGTTCTTCCGGGTTTTCTGCACTCACCAGTTTAACGCCGGCTTTGGCAGGAGGCAAATCAAAACTTACTACGCTGGTAAGCGAATCTGCTGCTGCAGGTTCTACTACCCTCAAAGTTTTACTACGGGCGCCCATAATTCCTTTCATGTTGGGGATGCGCTGTTCGGCCATACCTTTTTGGCAACTAACTACTACCGGTAAAGCCACTTTATTGGTTTCTTCTCCACCTTCAATCTCACGATCTACCAAAGCTGTAGTGCCTTCCAGCGTAAATTTAAATGCATGAGAAATGTAAGGCAGGTCCAGGAGTTCTGCAACCATACCACCTATGGAGGAACCATTGTAATCAATGGTTTCTTTACCGGTAAAAATGATATCGTAACCCCCCTCTTTTGCCATGGCTGCAATTTGCGAAGCAATATTGAAACTGTCTGTATTGTCGCTGTTTACACGAATGGCTTCATCGCCGCCAAGTGCCAATGCTTTTCTAATGATAGGATCGCTTTCTGAAGTGCCTACATTTATTAAATGCAGCACGGTAGCCGGATCGGCTTCTTTTAATTCGATGGCACGCACAAGGGCATACCACTCGTCGTAGGGGTTGATTATCCACTGCACACCGTCTGAGGCAAATTTCGTATTGTTATCTGCGAAGGCTATTTTTGCCGTGGTATCAGGGGTCTTGCTGATACAAACTAAAATCTTCATATAAAATTAATTAGAGTTGTACAAATAAGTTGTTTATGCAACTATATGCAAATATAAGCGTTGTTAGGATTAGTTTTCACGCAACATAAAAAAATAATTGTGGAATGAGCAGGATAGAAAAATTACTGGAGTATTTAAAAACTAACGACAAGGATAGCTTCCTGCAACATGCACTGGCGTTGGAGTACATTAAAGTAGGGGATGACGATGAAGCCCGAAAATTGTTCAACGAAATTTTATTGCGGGAGCCTACCTATGTGGGGTCTTATTATCACCTCGGTAAACTACTAGAGCGGGTCGCAGATTACGACAAAGCGGTTCGTATATACAAAAGAGGAATGGAGGAAGCCAAAAAGGCAGGGGACAATCACAGTTACAACGAGCTGCAGGGAGCACTGGAAGATATAGAGGAGTAGGGGAGAGCCCCTGTCCCCTAAAGGAGAACTTAGTATGCAAGACTCTGAGATACCAGTGAATCTGTTTTTTATGGAGAATTCTTTGACAGCCATTCTCAGTCCCTATCCTACACGTTTACAACAGTTCCGCCTTTTATTAAATTATCAAGATAATATGTTTTCCATAATATTTTAAACCTACAAACCAAGTTCCCCTTCAGGGGACAGGGGCTCTACATGGATATACTATCTTCTTTTCAGCAATTCATCCAAACTGAAAATCTTTTTGGTGCAAAAGATCGGCTCCTCCTTGCCGTTAGTGGCGGGGTAGACTCTGTTGTGCTCTGCGAACTTTGCCATCAAGCAGGTTACAATTTTGCAATAGCCCATTGCAACTTTCAGTTGAGGGGCGAAGAAAGCAATGGGGACGAATTATTTGTACATGCATTGGCAGAAAAATATGGCGTTCCTTTTTTTGCAAAAAAATTTGATACAGAGGCATACGCTATTGAAAACAAAAGTTCCATTCAGGTGGCTGCGAGAGAATTACGATACAGTTGGTTCTCCCAACTAATCAATCAATCAACTGATCAACTATTGTTACTCACCGCTCATCATGCGGATGATAACTTGGAAACCATTCTGATGAATTTTTTCAAAGGTTCTGGTATAAATGGTCTCAAAGGAATTTTACCCAAACACGGGCATGTAATTCGGCCCCTGTTGTTTGCCAGTAAGGAAGAGTTACTAGTATTTGCCAGCGAAAACAATTTGAGTTACAGGGAAGATTCGTCTAACAGCAGCGATAAATACACCCGTAATTATTTTCGCAACCAACTTATACCTGGTATAGAAAAAGTTTTTCCGCAGGCAAAAGAAAACCTGCTGAACAACGCCAATCGTTTTCGGGAAATCAACACAATTTATCAGTCTGCTATAGAGCAGATCAAGAAAAAACTACTTGTACCACAAGGAACCGAAATACATATTCCAGTTTTGAAATTGCTAAAAACCCCAGCGTTGAAGACCGTCATCTACGAGATTGTTAAAGGATTTAATTTTACAGCGCACCAGGTGCAAGCAGTAGAAAATTTGCTGCACAGCGAATCGGGTAAGTATGTAGAGAGCGGCACGCATCGTATTTTACGTAACCGAAAATGGATCATTATCGCACCATTACGACAGGACAATGCAACGCAGTACCTTGTAAAGGAAGAAGACGCCAAAATTACTTTCCCGCAAGGAACCTTACAGATGGTCAAAAAGTTACAACCGGAAAGAATTACTTCAGATCTCAACCTGGCGCAGTTAGATAGCCGCCATATTAAATACCCACTCTTGCTGCGTAGATGGAAGAAAGGAGATTATTTTTATCCCCTTGGTATGCCACGTAAAAAAAAGATCGGCCGCTTTTTGTCGGATCTCAAATATTCTCTTATAGAAAGGGAAAAGCAATGGGTGCTGGAGAGCAACAAGAAAATAATTTGGGTAGTGGGTGTTCGCATAGATGACCGTTTTAAAATCACAGCTTCTACAACTGCCACCCTTCAGCTGCTGCTAGGGTCTGCCGAATAAACTAGGCCGCTTAAACTCCTCAATGATGTATTCAAACAAAGCGGGCTGCATAAATGCAATCAGCGCAATGGTAAACCCCAGTCCGAAAAGCGCTCCCCACAAGTGTGCATCGTGGTTCACATTGTCTGCATTACGTTTACCCATGTACACACAATACACAATATACAGCACAGCAAAGAGTGTGGCGGAAACCTTCAACGCTCCGTAAAGGTATAAGCTGCTCCACGGAGAAAATACGATGGAGGCAAATACAATGGCAGATACAGCACCAGATGCACCAAGAGATTTGTAATTATAATCGTCACGGTGTTTGATGTAGCTCGGCAAATCCGATGCAACAAGCCCTAAAAAGTACAACGAGAGGTAGGCTACATTGCCACCGAGCCCATTGATGGCAAATATTTGTTCAATGTTGCTCCCAAAAAAGTATAAAGTAAACATGTTAAAAAACAGGTGCATCCAGTCTGCATGTAAAAAGCCAGACGTAATGAACCGGTAATATTGGTTTTCTCTTTTGGTATAATACGGCCAGCCAATAGTTTTCGTCATCAGCTCTGCGTTGGAAAAACCAACCAGTGAGAAAATAACATTCACAGCAATTAGTATCAGGGTAAGGGGAGTGTCCATAAAGTTCATACTTCGCTTTTTTTCAAAACTAATGAAATTAAGACAGTAAGCCAGATCGCTTATAAGGGCTGTTAGTGCAGACGCATGCTTTGTGGTACGTTTTTTGAAATTTTACTCACTTAAACCAACCATCAATGAAATTTTTAAAAATAATCGCACTCATTTTTATCGGATTTAACCTTGTGAGCTGCGAGGCTATACAGAAAGCTACCAACAGCACCGGTTCTACATTTTCCCTCACCGGAAAATGGACGTTAAAAAGTAATACACCAGATAATGTTCTGGTAGGAAGTGTTGTAACGGTAACACCGCTCCTGTCTGAAGGTCGGCTAAGCACCATGACTGGCACTGGCAATTGTTTTCGTCAGAACGATGTAGTGTGGAAGTCCATTGCATCAGACAATCAAGGTGGCTTTACCATTAGTAATCTGGTAAGCGGCTGCAGTGGCCTCAACTTTCAACCGGCAACCATTTTTGTTATGAACACAAACGAAATTAGAGTCACTGGTAGAAATGCTAGTGGGCAAGAACTTACTCAAGTTTGGCAAAGGATGCAATAGGGTAGGCGTAGAGAGTGAAAGGCCAAAAGTAAAAGGTGAAAATTATTACTGTACTGATTGGAACCTAACATTAAAGGGGTTTTAGCTGTGATGATATTTTTCATTTCTAAGGATGGTGCAGGCCCGGTAAATCTGCTCAGCCAGCATCATTCGCACCATTTGATGAGGAAATACAAGTTTTGAAAGGCTCCAGGTATAATTGGCTCTTTGTAGAATTTCGGTACTAACGCCATATGCACCGCCAATAAGAAAAATAAGATTGCGGGTACTTTCATTGGCACGTTGCTGCACAAAAGTGGCCAGTTCCTCGCTCGTCATTTGTTTACCAGTCTCGTCCAGCAAAACCAGGTAATCATCTTTTTTTAAAATATTAAATATGGCTTCTGCTTCTTTTATTTTAAGTTCTGCCTCGCTTAACAACCCGGCATTCTTGCCCATAGGTAAAATTGTCCAGTGAACGGTAAAGTAGTTACTGATACGCTTGGTAAACATGTCTGCGCCGTCTTTAACATGCGGTTCGTGTGGTTTGCCAACTGACCAAAACTGAATTTTCATTTTCGGGAATTTAAAATTTCGCACTATTAAAGGGGAATGCCCGCCCCAGTAGACGAAAATTACGTTGTTAACTTTATAAAGTGCTTTTTAAATTTTGAAAAAAAATCTCCGTCTTGCCATTAAGATTTCAAAGATCGTTTTACTCAGTATTCTTGTGCTTTTTTTGTTCGTGTACATCTATGTTAGCGTAAATAAGAAGCAGATAGTGGAGCAGGTAACACAGCAAATAAGCGAAAAGCTTAATGGTACTGTGAATATTGAATCAGCTGATGTAAGTTTTTTCAAATCGTTTCCAAGAGTTGCTGTCCTCGTTAAAAATATTCAGATTACAGACACCATGTACCAGGCGCACAAGCATGCCTTTTTCGAGGCAAAGGAACTCTTTGTTAATATCAACGTTTTTAAACTGCTTGGCAAAACTTCCCCACTCAGTGGCATCAGAGTGAAGCAGGGTAGCGTGTTTTTATTCACAGATACGGCAGGTTATACCAATCAATATTTATTAAATTCTAAAAAAGATCCTGCAGGCGGCCCTAAAACCACCAGCAAAAATATTTCCATCAAAAGTATTCTTCTGGAGCAAATGAATTTTGTGTTGCTGGATTTAAAGCGGGAGAAATACCATGACTTCGTAATTGAGGATTTAAAAGTTTCATTGGACAACGAAGGCGATGACCTTGTGATGGATACTCGTGTGAACATGCTTGTAAAAAGTCTTTCCTTCAATTTGCCAAAAGGTACTTTTTTAAAGAATGCAGGTTTTGTCGGTCGGTTTGAACTCCATTATGGAAAAAAATCTCAGGTACTAAGCTTTGCCAATATCAGTGTAAAATTGTCGGGGCATCCGTTTAACCTCACAGGCACTTTTGACCTAGGTGAAAAAAATCCAGGCTTTACATTGAAAGTGAAAACCGAAAAAGTGCTTTACAACAACATTAAAAAGCTCCTCCCCAGTAGAATAGATACATCCCTCTCAATAGTGTCTGTGAGCAGTCCTATAAATGCTGAAGCCGACCTTTATGGCCCGTTACGTGGCGGTGAACCTTACATTCTGGCCCGCTGGGTGGTTAAGGATGCTACGCTTAAAACCAACTTCATGGATTTTGACCATGCAGATTTTACGGGCTACTATAAGAATGAGGTGAAGGCAGGGTTACCACGCAAAGATCCTAACTCAGTAATTAGTATCAACGACTTTAAAGGAGACTGGCATGGGCTTAAAATTACCTCGGGCGACATTGAAATTCTTGACTTACAAAAACCGCAGCTTACTTGCGACTTGCATTCTGCCTTCCCGCTAAAGGATCTTAACGAACTTTTGCAAACACAATCCTTGGAGTTAACCGCCGGAGACGCAGACGTCTTGCTTACCTACAAAGGGCCCATCGAACGAAACAACAATACCAACTCCTTTTTAAATGGGGCAATTAATATTGTGAAAGGGAAAGTTCTTTACACGCCACGCAATGTAGAAATGACCGAAGTAAATGGCAAGCTAACTTTTAAGAATAGTAATGTGGCCCTGGAAAACTTACATTGTAAAGTACTGGGCAACGATATTATAATGAATGGGGTTGCCAACAATGTACTTACACTTATTAGTTCTGAGCCTAACAAGGTTTCCATCGACTATAACATTTATTCCCCGGTACTGAACCTGGCTCCCTTTACATTCTTACTTCAATCTCCAAAAAAAGCAACTGCAAAAAGCGGCAAAAGTTTTAATAAAATGGCATCGCAGATTGATGAGCTTTTGGAAAAAAGCCGAATACAGGTAGAGCTAAAGGCCGACCGGCTACTTTACAAAAAGCTAGATGCGGATAAGCTAGATGCAAGTATCACGGTGTTGCAGGACAGGTATGTTTTAAACCGGGTAAACATGAGCCTGGCCGAGGGTGCCATGCAAATGAGTGGTCAACTTATAAATGTGCAGAGTGGCCGTCACCAGGCAAGTCTCAAAGCTGCCATGCAAAATGTGAATGTGCAAAAAGTATTTTATGCTTTCGAAAATTTCGGGCAGGACGGAATAACAGATAAAAACCTCAAAGGAAAACTTACTGCCGATGCCGATGTGCAGATCGAT
>JBKJKD010000242.1:0-19430 GCA_046597635.1 Ferruginibacter sp.
ATTGGCGCAGCAGTTGCCTGCGGCGATGCCACCGGCTTAACAACCACAAATATTACAGACAACAGCGCTACTATTAGCTGGGGTGCAGTAACCAATGCAAACAGCTATGAAGTAGAATATAAACTAAACTCATCTGGCACATGGACCAGTTTTGCCACGGCGCAAACCGCCACCACTGCAAACCTTACAGGGCTTACCCAAGGTTCATTATACGATTGGAGGGTAAGGGCAACCTGTAGTGCTGCAACAGGAAATTTTGTGCAGGCTCAATTCACTACCACGGCTCCTGTTCCGTGTAATGCTCCAGCAGGTTTGTCTGCTTCCGCTATCAGCAGCAGCGGTGCTACGGTAAACTGGTCCGCAGTAAGTGGCGCACTGAATTATGATGTAGATTATAAGTTGGCATCATCGTCTATATGGATCAATGAAGTAAGTGGTACAACCAGCACCTCGGAAGCCATAGTAGGTTTAGCAGCATCTAGTTTATATGACTGGAGGGTGAGAACAAATTGTGCGGCCAGCGTGAGTAGTAGCTACACCCAGGCGCAGTTTACCACTGCAGCGGTTGCTGGCAGTTGCCCGGGTATTTATGATGTGAGTACCAATGGCAGTGCAAGTGGTGCTGCAACCATTCCATTAAATACGGATGTAAAGGGTACAATTAATACCAGCACCGATAATGACTATTTCAAATTTGTGATTACCACCGGAGGTACTGCGACCGTTACCTTGAGTACAGTACCAGCTGATTATGATTTGCGGATTTATAGCAGTAACGGCACATCTCAATTGGCTGTTTCTCAAAACAATGGTACCGCCACAGAAACCATCACCCGCACTTATACCGCCGGCACTTATTATGCAAGGGTATATGGCTACAAAGGAGCCAATAACAGCACGGTTTGTTATACCCTGCGAGTAGCAACGGGTACAGCGAGCAGAACAGCTGACCCGCTTATTAGTTTCGGGCAAAAACTATCTGTATCCCCTAACCCTGCAAGCTTTTCAACCAGGTTTACATTTGCTTCTAAACAAACAGGTACTGCAGAAGTAACAGTGACAAACCAATTGGGTAGTGTAGTTTTAAGAAGCATACAACCTGTGCAGGAAGGACAAAACATTCGCAAGCTCGATGTGAGCAGACTCACTAACGGCTTGTACTATGTAAAACTGCAAAATGGGGCTGAAGTGCAAATGACCAAATTAATTATTAATAAATAATTAATTGTTCTCTAGATAGACGTTTTATAAAACCGCCTCGCAATTTGCGAGGCGGTTTTATTTTATAGCAAAGTAAGTTTGGCATAAGAAGACTGTACACTACTTTAGGGGCAGTTTCCAATTAAATAGGGTATCTGTTTCTCCAATTTTAGTAAAATTATTTTTTAATAAGATGGTAAACGAACCAATATTTTGTTTTTCCGTAGAAGCAATAATGGAAGATACGTTGGGTTGAGATTTAGCCCAGCCTACCATTCCTGCAATGGCTTCGGTCATAAATCCTTTTTTTTGAAATGCTTCATAAGTGCCATATCCAATTTCGATTTCTCCGGCAGCATTGGGTTCTCCAACAATACAAAGATCGGCCACCATTTTGTTGCCATCTTTTAAAATAACTGCCCAAAGTGTGGAGTATAAGTAATCTTTACCAGTGTCTGCAACGTTTGGTAAAATCGTCTCTTCCAAGGCTTCTTTTAATTCAGGAGAAATTGTTCTCGAAGTCTCGTTTAGATTTAATTCAATTTCCAAAGAGTTGTCGGCTTTGATATATTTTATAAGTTGGCCGTAGGTAAATGGCCTCAAAATAAGCCGTTCTGTTTCTATCATTTTATTGGGGTAATTTTTACGGAGTGATATGTTACGATAGCCACCTAAGATGTTAAGTGCCGATGTGGGATATGAGAAGATCGTCATCCCAGTTATAGGAAACCACGGTAACTACTTCGGTCGTGCACAAGTTTCTTTATTTACGCTTCTGCTCGGGCAAAACCAACCGTTTCTCTAAATAATTGTGGCGATACATCGGCATTTATCTTGAAAAATCTACTAAAATAATGTTCGTCTTCATAGCCCAATTCATAGGCAATTTCTTTCACCGTTTTAGACGTCAAATACAATTCTCTTTTTGCTTCAATGATGATGCGTTCAGAAATTAAATGGGTGAGCGTCTTATTAAAGTGTGCCTTGGTAGCCTTTGCCAGTGCTTTGGAAGAGATATTTAACAGCAAAGCGTAATCGTTTGCAGTGTGTTTTGTTTTGAAGTTTTTTTCAATAGCCTCTTTGAGATTTTGCAAGATGAAGGGCTCTTTAATGTCTGCAAAATCTTGTTGTGCCTGTGGCGTTTCGTCCATTTTAAGTCTGGAGGCTTTTATAAGAAAGATTTTTAAAAGAGAAACCAATAGCTCGTATTGTGCCAGTTGGACATTCCTCATCTCCACTTTCATTTGCTCAAAAATTGAATTAAAAATGGCTACATCTTGTTGCTGTAGCACTACAAAAGGCGGTTTGTATATATCATTAAATAGTACACCATTGCAAGCCACTTCTTTTTGATGTTTGTGAATACAAAAAAAGTCTGGGTGAAAATTGAGGACGATGCCGCTTATCTCATCGCCAGTTTCAATCATAAAGGGTTGATAAGGCGCAAAACAAAGTAGCGTATTTTCTATAAAGCCATATTCTGTAAAATCAGCTTTTAATTTCCCTTTTCCTTTATTTATTAAGATAATAGTGTAATAATTCAATCGTTGCAAATGGTCGAATGAACTATTATCGTCAAAAGAAAAGATCCTAAATGCCAGCGTTCCATTTAATGGATTTACCAGAGTGTTTACTTTTTGATATTCGGTGGACATGGTTGTTATTATAATTTTCTATGTTTTTCTTCAATGGCTAAATCGTTGATACTGGCAAATCGCTTTTGCATCAAACCATTTTCATCAAATTCCCATAATTCGTTTCCATAACTACGAAACCATTGTCCGGCTGTGTCGTGCCATTCGTACTCAAAGCGCACCGCCATGCGGTTTTCACGAAAACCCCAAAGTTCTTTTTTGAGTTTATAGTCCAACTCCTTTTTCCATTTGCGTTCAAGGAATTGCTTTACTTCCTCCCGCCCGTTTATAAAATCGGTTCGGTTTCTCCATTCGGTATCAACGGTATAAGCCAGGCACACTTTTTCCGGATCTTTTGTATTCCAGGCATCCTCTGCCATCTGCACTTTTTGAAGTGCGGTTTCCATCGTGAAGGGCGGTAGCGGTAATTTTTTATTTTCTGTTGTCATAAACTTACTTGTTTAGGTATAAAAGTACAAAGGTTTGCAAATTGCAGTGCCTTTGTACTTTTAGTTATTTTACAGTGTAGGTGCCAGCGGAAAATCAACCGGTACTTTTGTTAAGTTGTGAAGGTAGTTCATGGCTGTTTTGTCACTTACCTGCAAAATCAAATCAACTAAATTCTCTTTTGTATATCCTTTTGCAAAAAAGCTTTCTACATTTTCACTACTGGCGTTCCCCCTGTTTTTAGTAACATCGGCAGCCAATTGTACCAAAGCATTCAATTTTTCATTTTCACTTTTGCCTTTGCGAATGTCTAACAGTTGCTCATCTGTAAAGCCGTTCATTTTACCAAGAACCAGATGTGCACTTTGGCAATACGTGCATCCATTCACCTGGCTTACAATTAAATTGACTGCTTCTTTTTCTTTGTTTGATAGACTGGTTTTGGCATTTTGATAGGCTAAAAATCTTTGTAAACCATTCTCTGAATGGGCGATTGTTGCATAAAGGTTTGGAACGAAACCCAGCGCCTTTGTTAAGTTGTCAAAAATTACTTGATTGTCTGCAGCCACTTCTGCTCTTGTTGGAACATTAAATACTGTACTCATTTTTTATCTTTTAAAATTATGGTCGTTATTGACAATGCAAAGATGAGTTGGAGAATACTTTTATAAAATGGACAATGGTGGCAATGTGGTGGACGATTTTTCTTCTTTAAAATGTGAGAGTTGAGTTGTGCGATATAGTGATTGAAGTTGTAGAGCAGTTCAGGCCAGCTACCGAAAAATCTATTAATTTTGTGATCTCTTTTCATCATTCAATCAATTGTATTGCAGCGCAACCTAAATATAGAAGTAAAAGGTAAAACCGTAGATGAACATACAAGGTGCACGCATTATCATTCCACCAGAGATATAATTGCTATTCGCATGAAGTGCTGCAACGAATACTATCCGTGTATTGATTGTCATACAGAAACAGCAGGACATAGCGCCGATATTTGGCGTGCCAACGAATTTGATACAAAAGCGGTGCTTTGTGGTGCGTGCTACACCGAATTGACGATTGCAGAATATTTACAAAGTGGTCATCAATGCCCTGTTTGTACAGCCAGTTTTAATCCTGGGTGCAGCAATCATTATCATTATTATTTTGATATCCCGGAGAAAGAAGGCCTGTAGATTTCTCGAGCCGAAATAAACCACTTACTGCTTTGGATGTAATATCTGGCGAGCAAAACACCTGTAGACCGGATCTATTGTTTTACATTTACCTCGAACAGAATTGCATTTTTAAAATTATACGATGAAATATATTTTGTGCTTGTTGCTAGTTAACTTTTTTGCCAGTACGGCTTTAGTGGCCGAAGCAAAACCTTTGCGGGTAGGAGTGGTAGGACTTACGCACACCCATGTCCATTGGATTTTGGGTAGGCCCAAAGATGATCGCATTACCATTGTAGGTATTGTAGAAACCAACAGAGATCTTGCGCAGCGATATACCCAACAGCATGGCTACTCTATGGACATTGTGTTTGCTACCATGGATGAAATGATCGCTGCAACAAAACCGGAAGCGGTCACAGCTTTTGGGACTATTTACGAGCACCTGGCTATCGTGCAAAAATGCGCACCCTTGGGTATTCATGTAATGGTGGAAAAACCGCTGGCCGTAAGTATGGCCCATGCCAGGATAATGGAAGCGCTCGCAAAAAAATATAAGATCCATTTGCTTACTAATTATGAGACTACCTGGTATCCAACTACGCACCTGGCGAAGCAGTTGCTGGATCAAGACAGCGTTGGCAGCATCACGCAAATTGTGGTAAGAGATGGTCATCGTGGACCGAAGAAGATCGGCGTAAATAAAGAGTTTTTAGATTGGCTGACAGACCCGGTACAGAACGGGGGAGGCGCCATCACAGATTTTGGTTGTTATGGTGCCAACATCAGTACGTGGATGCACATGGGAAAAAGGCCGGTTTCCGTTACGGCCATCACACAACAGTTGCAACCGGAGAACAATCCCAAGGTAGATGATGAGGCAACTATTATTTTAGTTTACGAAAAATCTAAAGCCACCATACAAGCTTCGTGGAACTGGCCGATTGGCAGAAAGGATATGGAAGTTTATGGTACTACGGGGGCCATATTTGCAGACAATAGAAATGTATTGAGACTAAGAATAGCAGAAGGGTATGATGGCTTCAGAGAAACGCCGTATCAGTTAGCGGAGCGTGCTGCACCTTACAATGATCCTTTCTCCCTTTTTGCTGCTGTTGTAAACAAGGAAATAGTCTTGCCAGCATTTGATCTTAATTCGCTGGAGAATAATATGCTGGTGATGGAGATACTGGATGCCGCAAGGCGATCAGCAAAGAGTGGTAAGACGGTAAAATTGAGATGACCTTTTTCTTCAAATCTCTTCGAAATCAGACCAAAGTACAGCTAATGCTTCAGCGTCCTTTTCTCGAATTGTCAAGACATTTTCAGGGGGCCTTTCAAATACGGCGATAGGTTAAGAAGGAAAGTTTAGTTTTCTTCTTGTCAAATACAAATCGTAATACAAGGGTTTCTTTTGTGAGTTTGACAATGCGAAATGGTAAAAACATTTTGCTTTCCTTAGGGTCAAGAAATAGGGTTAAATGTTTATTGTCAGTTTGTTTCCAGGTTCCTTTATATTCTTCACTTGAAACCCATTCACCTACTTGGTTTGACTTTAGGTTGGCTGAATCACCCCAAATGTAGAAGGTAGAATCATGATTTATTGCGAGGTCTCCTGTTTGCGGCTGCTTGCCTATAATTACTTTTCGTTTTTCACTCGGAGTTATTCTTCTCCAATTGCCCAGCAAAGCTTGCGGATTTTGGGCATTTGCGGATGTACTGAGAAGGAGAATTGAAATAAGAAGTTTCATATTTATGTAGGCTAAACTTACAGGTAATGAAAGTTTATCTGTAGATATCTTGCTAATCAAATATACACAGAATGTGCTAAAGGCCATATGAACGAAAGCCCGGGTTCCAATAACCATTAATAGTATTTACTCTTCGAAATATCTTTGTTGAAAGGGTAAATACTGAGAAGTATCAGATCGTTATTTTCAATTGAAAAGAACAAGACATTTTTCCTGTCAAGCTTTATCATTTGTACACCGGGACGGGAGGTAAAACGGGGTTCGTAGGACATTTTGGCAATCCGTTCAAGTTTTTTCATTATCCTTATTGCAAATTTTTCTGCAGAATGGTCAGACCAATTTTCTTTTAGCCAGGAAATGATGGTGTAGAAATCTTTGTCAGCTTCTGCAGTCCATATTATTTGGTAAGCCATTGCTGTAGCTTTTTCTTCATCTCTTCGTGTGTAATGTAATTGCCGCTGTTATAGTCGTCAAAAGCTTTATTTATTTTATGGAGTAAGGGTTCAGGGAGCTGCTTTATGTCTACATTGCTAATGGCGGCCTCGGGATGCAGGATATCATACACTTCATCAATTAAGCTAGTGTCGTTTGTTTGACTCAGTAGCACCAGAAGCTCGTTTTTTTTATCCTGTGTATCCATGCTAAATAGTTTTGCTAAAGTTACTTAAAAATCAATAAAACTCATGCCGGGAGATTTGTGCATTGGAGGAAAAGGATCATCTCGCCGACCACAATTGTTATCTCAATAAAGAGGAAGAGCGCCTGAACCCGGCAAAAATTGCAGAATTATAAACCGCAGTAATAATCATACCCTCTCTCGTACCAATAATCTCTTGGGCGCTCGTTGCTAAAACTGATGGAGCCAATTCTTTTAAGGTGTTTTACACCATATTTTACGGGGATGATGAGGCGAAGCGGATAACCCTGGTTCATGGGTAAGGGAGCTTCATTCATTTCGTAGCATAAAATTGTTTGGCTGTGCATCATACTCCGGTTGTCTATGCCTACATAATATCCATTGTCTGGCGTAACAAGACCCGTAAACTGCCGCTGCGCCAGCTCACCCAATTGGTAGTGTTTTACAAAGTCGCTGAATTTTACACCGCCCCAATGGGTGATTTGGCTCCAGCCTTCTATACATTTAAAATTAAAAATCACTTCTGTTTTAGGTAGCTTTTTAATGTCTGCCATGGTGAGCATTAAAGTGTCGCCGGGCGCTTTTATCACTTGTAATTTCCATGCCGCTGTGTCAAAATTGTTGCTCATGCCTGCATTGCCATTCACCCTTACTTTTTTTACCGCATCCTTTTTGGTAAAGGGTTTAGAAAGATTGCTGATACTGTAAATACTGCCAAAAATAAATTCATTGGCATTCAGCCCTTTTCGGAGCGGTGCTAAGGCGCCCTGTTCTTTGGGCTGTTTGTATAACCACTTCCACGCTGCGATGCAACCCGCTACAAACAGGGTAAATACCAAAAGCGAAATGATGGTTCTATTCCTGATGTAGGCCGGGGAAACTACTCTTTCATCCATGCTCATAAAAAATAATTTAAATTTCTGAGGACTCCTTGCCAACGCTGCTTACTTCTCCGCCTGCTGCTTTTTCGGGTCTGTTAGGAGGTACTGTTTCAAAACCTGTAATCATACCTCTAAAGTTGTTCCAGCCAGCCAGCATTACTTGTACTATATGCACTAAAAAGAAAAGAAAGAATAAAATGGTAATGATAAAATGTTCGGCCCGAGCCCACTCGTAACCACCAAGGATATTGCACAACCAGTTTAGCTGTGCAGGTTTATATATGGCTAACCCGGTGAGCAGCATCAGGAAGCCGAGAATAATGACGGTGGTGTAGGCCAGTCGTTGGGCGGCGTTATATTTCTTTTGTGCCGGTAACCTCTTCCTGATTTTTAAATCATGTAATATTACCTGCCAGGATTCTTTCAATGATTTTTTGTTGGGGAAAATGAGCTTGTACTCTTTTGAAAACAGTAGGTACAAAAAGTAGACAATGCCGTTGAGGGCGAATATCCACATAAAGAAAAAATGAAGGCTCATGCCTTCAGCCAGCCGATACTTTATATTCAGCGCTTCATAAAAAGATTTCGGAAAAAATTTGAGAATCGTTTGGTCTCCCCATCCAAGCCGATAGACACCGTTGGCCCAATAAATTAAAAGACCGCTCCAAATCATTACTGCCAACACCGGAAAATTGATCCAATGAAACCAGCGAATAGCCAATGGATGCTTGTTGATAATTTTCTTCATGAGCAGAATGATAAAAAATGGTTAATGCTCGTCACAAACCTGACATCAGTACTTAATGTCCTTTTATGCTTTAGGAAAGTTAAGCTAGAAATGTGAATGGTGAATAGGGAATATTTACAATTCTCCATTCACCATTCACAGTTGACAATTTAAAAGTCTATTATTTCTTTACAAATTTTAGCGAGGCCGAATTCATGCAATAACGCAGGCCTGTAGGTTTGGGGCCGTCGTTAAATACATGGCCAAGATGAGCGCCGCATCTGCTACAATTTACTTCTGTGCGCGCCATACCAGCGGTTCTATCCGAAATTTCTTCGGTGTTACTTTTTTTAACAGGTTGATAGAAACTTGGCCAGCCCGTACCACTTTCAAATTTAGTTTCGGAACTAAACAAAGGTAAATCGCAGGCAACGCAGTTATAAATGCCAGCCTGGTGATTATCCCATGTATTGCCGGTGTAAGGGCGTTCTGTGCCTTTTTGCCGGGTTACCTGGTATTGCAAGGGGGTTAATTGTTTGCGCCATTCGGCATCTGTTTTCACTACACTATAGCTGGAGTTAACAGGCTCCTGCTTTTTTGCTTTTTGAGCGTTGCATCCAAATGCAAGGAAAACCATCGCTAAAAGGGGTAAAATATTTTTCATCTTAATTTATTTGTTTAAGCTACGCAACAAGATTCTTAATGGTTTTCTTAACAACGTATCTTAACAGTTGTTTGTCGCATTTACCTAAATCAGGAAAATAAAGCTTATTTGCAAGCCTATTAAAGAGATTCCTGTTTGCGAAAGGTTGGTTTTCAATATTATTCGTCACTCGTAACAGCAGTGAATCAGGCAAGCTCCAAACACTTGTATAAATGGGCCAATACCAATTTTCCCATATGTGTAATTTTCAAAAAGGAATCGTCCTTATGGTAGGCAGCCAACTGCGTTGCCAGTGTGGCTGTTTTTTCTGCTGGTGCCACTTCATCAGGCAAGGATGCTTCAAACAATTCTTTGAGTCTGCTTCTGCCCAGTTTTTCTCTATGGCCAATCAGGCTTCGTTCTTCCTGCTGGTATTGCAGCATGCTTTCTTCTGTAATATGTTGCAATCCTAAAAATACCAGCGGATTATTTTCCTTAAAGAAGTGCGGGAGGTAAAGGTTCAGCCTGCCCTCGTAGGACTGCTGGTCAAAGTCAATGGCTCTTATGCGGTATTGATTGCCTTCAATATCAGGCGTAATATCTACCACAAAGTTGTAAGATCTCATATCGCCCAATAACCTTACAAAACAGCGCTCGTTAAACTTTACAAACTCTTTGCAAATTCTTATCTGGTTAAATTTATTTTCATTTTGTAGGGTCTGTAAAAAAAGATCGCCCGGCAGCCCCGCAATGTGTTCCTCAATTAAGGTGTTGCCATCAGTTAAATAATTGATGCGATTTGGTGATAAAATATGCTCCAGCTCCAGCCCATACACTCTGCTGGCATCAGCTACTTTTACATAAAAATGATCGTAGTTGTCATTTAGTCGGTTGATGATGCGTACTCTAAACGGTCGTGAATTCCCAAAAGTGCAATAGTCAATTCTGGATACGGATAAATGTTGCATCACTTCTAAATGACCCGAGGCATTCATGAGCGCATAAATAAATTTAAGCCCCGGATGCAATTCTTTCATTTCTGTTTCGTCATAAACTACCGTTTGCCAAAGGCTGTCTTTACCGTTTTTATCAAACAAAGGCGAGGAGAACGAAAAGCGCAACATATCTGAATACTGCACCGGCAACTTTATTTCTCTGTCATACTTTAGCAGGTATTTCTTGAGGGAATTTCTTATGGGATAAAAAATCTTTTTTTTGGAAGGAGCATCATTTCTGTTTTCAATATCAGCCATGATCAAATTTATTAATTAAAAAGTACTAAAATTTCTGTGAAATGACGGTAAAGGTAAAATGATTATTCAATCAGGAACCTATCCACTTTCATTTGCCTGTTGATTTCGGAAAGTGCAACCATTGCTTTAGAAACTACAAAGGGAAACTCCGGGTACTCTAGGGATTCATTCTTTGAAATGTTCCTTTAATAATTTCCGGCGTTGCATTAGCCATCATTTCACTAAAACCAAAAGTGAGTTCAGTTTTGCCCTCTCTCAGTTGTTGAAATATCGCCTCTATGAAATCGCTTACGGCCGGTTGACCATCGTGCAGGCCCTTACCGCCCAGATCTGTGTTTAAGGCGGGCGGTATCATTTCGATCACTTCAATTTTTCTGTCTTTAAGCAAGTAGCGTAGGGAAAGCGTGAACGAATGGAAAAATGCTTTCGTAGCACAATAAACCGGCACTTTGGCAAGTTGGACAAACGCCAGGCCCGAGGTAACGTTGATGATGGTAGTTAGCGATTCCAGGTTGGTAAAAAGTGATGTCAAATGAAGTGGCGCTAACACATTGGTTGCTACTTCCCGGCTCGCCTTTTCATAAAAATTGTTGTCAGTTACCGTCATCCAGTTTTGAATTCCCGCATTGTTTACCAGCACATTCAAATCGCTGTGGTTCGCTTCAATCCAGTTGTAGAGTTCAATTCTTTCTGCTTCCACTGATAAGTCGCATACTTTGGTAATTACGGTCGGATATTTCTCGGCCACTTCCTTCAGTATGTTTTCACGCCGGCCACATATGATGACGCTATTGCCTTCTTTCAGAAATCTTTCGGTTAAGCCTAGTCCGATGCCGCTGGCACCGCCGGTAACTAAAATTTTGTTGTTGCTGAGTTTCATATTTTTATTGGTTTATTATTTTTGGATGATAAGGTGAAACCTGCAGACTGACACTTCTGCAACCTTGACAAACGCCAACCACTGAGTGGCTGCCTGCCAGTTTTTTGTACTCCCGCCTTCCCTAAGGTAAATGTTTATCAGCTGCTGCTTTTACTTACATTTTATTTAGTAGCAATTTGACGTTAATTTTAAACCATGAACATTTCTCTTAAAAATCAAAGGATACTGGTTACGGGAGCTTCCCGGGGTATTGGCAGAGCCATTGCAAAGCAATTGTCTGAATCGGGTGCCGAGGTAATCATCCATTACAACAGCAACAAAGCAGAGGCGGAAAAATTAAAAGCGGAACTTCAAAATGTAAGTTATACAGCCGTCTGCGATTTGGCCGACGCTACCGCCGTCAGTGGTTTTATTCCAGCGTTGGTACAACAGTATGGCCCGCTATCAGGGTTGGTGAACAATGCCGGTATTTCTCCCAGTGCGGCAGATACGTTGCCCACAAACGAATGGTTGAAAAACTGGGAACATACTTTTGCGGTGAACACAACGGCCGTGGGCATTCTATGCAAAGAGTTTGTAGATCAGGCTAAAACGCAGCAGCAGGGAAGGATAGTAAACATAGCTTCCCGTGCTGCCTTCAGAGGCGACACAACAGATTACCTGGCCTATGCCGCCAGCAAAGGCGCCATTGTAAGTCTCACCCGATCTATTGCAAGACATTATGGTAAGCAAGGTATCAAAGCATTTTTGATAGCGCCGGGTTTTACCAGAACAGATATGGCCAATGCAATTTTAGAAGAATACGGAGAGGGCTTTGCGTTGAATGATATTGCGCTCAATGAACTGACCACTCCTGAAGATATTGCACCTATGGTAACCTTGCTATGCAGTGGCCTGGCAGATCATGCTACCGGAACCTCTATTGATATAAACGCTGGATCGTATGTGCGGTAAAGTACAGTGGGTGAAAAGTATGTGATTACAGCACACAGGTATAGGTACAATAAATGCATCTTCGGATTCGTCGTTGTTGATGAAAGGCGAAAATATTAAATGACTGGTTTTCCAAGGTGTCAATCGGTGTAGACATTGTTAATGGCGTCGAAACACTCTTTTTTGTGATGGAGGGGGCGCTTCGAAAATGGTAGGGTCAGCTAAGCGTAGCAGACCGAAATTCCTGCCTCGCTGTGTTTTCTCTATATCAGAAAATCTGCAGCGGAAAAAATCGGAAGAACATTTAAAAATGTTTCCAGTTTTATTTTATCTACAACCCTTAAGCTGTTTTGTGTATTTTATACAAAACTCCAGTGTTCTTCTTCCCAATGGAAATTTGTATCGGGCCAGTGTTCCAAATCAAACCCAGGGGCTTTTTCAAGCAGTTCCTTTTTTTGATTAAAACAGAATATCTTTTTTTCAGGGTTTACTGTAAGTAGCCTGAATGGAATAGCAAAATACTTTACACCTACGCCAAGAAAGCCGCCAAACTCGACAACATAATAATCTATTTGGCCTGTAGCTATATTTAGCATGATGTCTTTAATTTCACCCATTTTCTGATCTGCAGCGTCATGCACTTTATCGCCAATTACTGACGATGCTGTTAAATATTGTAGAGGCTGATTTGCATGGTGCCCTTCCGTATTTTTTCCGGTAAAATTGTCTGGAGTTATTGTTTCCATTTTTTTAATTTTAATTGATACTAAAGTTTATTAAAAGCAGTTAATATTTAAATTGAAAACGAACAGATTTTGCACAGCTGTTTAAGTTATCCGGGCTTTAGGCTTCTATTGACAAAAAGTAGCTGTCGAATTTTATATAAATATTTGACGCAAACCATGCTCCAGAAAGCCGAAAAACCTCTTTTAAAGAAAATTAATTATTTGCCATATAAATGGGTTGTAAATGTTCCTATTGTTAAAAGGAAAGTATCAAGTTATTCACGCAATATTTATCCGTAACCAGCTTTGCTTCTCATAACGAGATATTAATACCCCACAATAGAGAGTTAAGTGAGACCATCGAATATATTTACCGTTGCTCCAGTAAACTTATCTGCTTCATTTTCCCTCATCAAGCTTGGATTGGCACGCCCGATGACCAGGTTCCAGCTGTTAACCGGGCTAAAGTAAAATCCCTAATCGAATTGGCAGCGATGCTATATCAGATAGGTTGAAATGGTGGAACATCAAACGGTGGTAAAACTGCTTGACAGCTGTTGAGAGTTGCAGGCTCTAAATGTTACATGATGAATATTGGCTATACCATGCTTCGGTCATAACCGGCCGCATTAGGTAGAAAGCAGTTAACAACACTTGGTTAAAATTTGTGTGGACTTACTCTAAAGATAAAAATATTATCCAACCCTCAATTCTGCGACCTCCATTCAACTGCCAGTTTCATTAATTACAACAATGCAAAGAGCGCTTAACACTTTGCGTCGTTGGCGAAAACTCAAGACGGCATCTAAAAGTAGTAGCGGTATCTTCATTAGGGTGGAGGAAAAGCTGAGAAGGGGAAAATATCAAATTGTACCTTTATTGAATGGGTTATTTACTGACACTGCCATTAATAATATGCAGAGTTTCTCGAACACTGCCATCTTCGCTATAATAGATGATGGTGCCAGTCCCACTCTTTAAATTTCCCGGATTTCTTTTACTTCCTTTTTCAGTATAGTTGGCGACAATATCCAAAAACTTTCCGTCTTTATAAGTTTGCTCAATCCATAACTGGCCATTTTCATAAAAATACTTTCTGGTTCCATCAAAGTAATCATCCTTGAATTCCGCATATTCTTGAATATTGCCGTTTTCATAATATTTTTTGGAGACTCCGTTCAATTTTTTGTTTTTAAAAGAAGATTCTGATTTTAATTTTTTGTTTTCATAATATTTTTTTGTGATATAGGTCGATTGATCTTCTAAGTACTCTGTTTCTTCTATTAAGAATTTTCCATCAATCCAATAATTTTTACTAATTCCATTTAAACTGCCATTTTTATAGGTATCTGAACTAACTAAGCCACCTCGTAAATTATACGTTCTCCATTGACCATCTAATTTATCATTTCCAAAGGTTTGTTCCCAAATTTTATACTTTTTTGAATGATCCATTCTATCAACCAAATGAAATGTATAAACTCCAACCCGATTTCCATTTTTTACTCTTCCTTCAATCCATATCAATACTGAGTCTGTAAATCTCATATATGTTGTGCTATCATCATCCAGATCAAAGTATGTAGCTCTCGTCAATAAAAATGTTCTATTGAATCCATCTTTCTTCGAAACAATATATTTGAATTCAGCAGTATCAAGTCTATTTACAAACGTTTTAGGGGTATAACGAGGTTGCTGAGCAAAACAGTGGTTGCAACTTGTAGAAATTATTAAAAGGAGGACTCTGAGGTTCATAAGTCTGGTTTAGAAAATTTTTGCGTTCGAGGCTGTGTGCTCCTTAGTTATTGAGCAACGCTCTGACTCTAACCGAGACAATTTAAAAATAAACATTCATTATAAGAAACCAGAGCTTAGCAGTATTCCGTCCACCGGGTATTAAGCTGGTCTTGCCGATATTCCACTCTACAGGATGACTTTTGGAAAGTAATGTTTGCGGCTCTACTTATTGCTCTTCTTTAATATAGCCTTTCTCTTTCAGGTTATCATACACCTTTTTTCCTACTTCCTGTCCCCATGCTTTTCCAACCTCCATCGATTCTTGCATGATTTGAGGCATGGTTGAGATTATTTTCTTTCCTAAATCTGTTTGATAAAATTCAATCATTTTATTTATTTCCGTTTGAGTATAATGCTTATCATAAATAGGGATTATCATCACAGTTAAAACTTCTGGATTAACCTCCTTCATAAAGTTACTCCAGAATTCTTCCGGCACCTCCGGAAGGCTTTGTCTAAAACTGGTAAACATTGTCTTAATAACTTGTACCCCGAGTTTGCCAGATCCGGTTACTTCAAGCAGCGTTTTAATGCTTGCAATTTTAGAGCTATCCTGGGAAAAGCAAAAGAGCGTAAGTCCGCTGAGAAGAAATGTGAGTGTAGTCTTTTTCATTTTTGAGACGGGATTTAAAATTGAAAGAATTAGTATTTTACATGCTGAGTATGATTATTATAAATTAAGATGTGAAGTGTAGGCAGAAAGTAAATATAGCAAACGCTGCAGAACTATCGCCTAATACACTTACCCGAACATTGCTAAAGGTAGTCGGGACCATGTCATAGATTTCTGTTGATTGAGATTTGATTTACTTATTTAATATTTTTGCTAACCTTGAATAGTTTCCGTCCTGCCCAAAATCTTCTGTATTGGCAAGCGTTCCCACAATATGTGCTGCCATGCAGTCAAAACAAATTTTAGCAACACCAATTGTTTTAGAGTTCTTTTTGAATACTAAAATATCTCGATAAATGTAAATGCAACTTGTTGTAAAAATTTCTTTGCTCTTTCCTTCCCGAAAAATTGTATTCAATGCTTCAAATTCGTTTTTATTAATTTGAGCTTTGCTAAACCCAATTGATTTTAGTTTTGCGATAAAAACTGTGTCAGCTGCAGATTCAGGGATCTCATCTATTATTACACCAAGCTTAAACGAATCAATTGCTGATTTAGATTTATTATCAAATAATTCATCAATCTTCTCGTCTTTAAAATTGGTTTTGTAATGAATCACCTCATCATAATCAAAATAGGTTTTTGGTATTGAATTCATATTGCAGCCAAGAACCAAGATGAGAGCTAATGAAGAAATAATTTTCATTGGAAGTAATTCAATTTTAAAATTGCGCTAAACAGTAGGTTGTGACTCATCGTTAGCTAGCTAAATATACACACTAATTTATAACAAGAAATTGTGGTTATTAAAGCTGTTACAGGCACTTTGGTTTGAAAGCCAGACCATGTCAAGGTGTTAGCCTGCTCATTTAGATTAAATGCAGTCACCGGCTCTAAGTAAATATGGGAACCCAATCGGGTATGTCTTGCTTTTGTCCATTGCCCCGTTCTTTAGGCCGGGGGTAAGATCATAATATCAACCTGGGCTTTAGCCCTAAATATTGTTCTGGCAAATTAGCGGGTTAGTTTAAAACGTTTTCGCTGCAAATGATACTAAAAAATCTTGCATGATTATACTCTACGCCTCACCCACTTTTCTGCTAATTGCATAAATCCGTATATTTCCATTCGTATGATTCCGCTCACATTAACAGACATCCACTTTTTCCAAATAAGTGAAAACGCCATTTCCATAGAACTGGCCGGGGATATTAGTGAGGAGACCTTAGCGAAAATCACCTGGCTCAATCAGTGTATCAAACAAAATCCTTTTATGGGTTTGCTGAGTACCATGCCGGCCTATACCACGCTCACCCTTTATTTTGATCTTGTATTGTTGATGAATGATGATGAATTAAAAGGTTCGACATCGCTCGATAAAATTTCAGGCTATATCAGCGCCCTGGATTTTGAAACAACAACTCATCAACAAGTAGAACAGCCAATCATATCTATTCCGGTATGTTACGATGATCCGTTTGGCTTGGATATGAATGAACTTACGTCCTTCTACCAACTAAAAAAAGAGGAAATTATAGCGTTGCACAGCAGTGCTGTTTACAGGGTGTTTATGATTGGCTTTGTACCTGGGTTTCCCTACCTGGGCGGCCTGTCAGCAAAACTAACAGCTCCCCGAAAGCAACAGCCACGGCCTACAATACAAGCAGGCTCCGTAGGTATTGCCGGGCAGCAAACCGGAATTTATCCTTTAGAAACTCCCGGCGGTTGGCAAATCATTGGTAGAACTCCACTTAAATTATTTGACGCCGCCAGCCAACAACCTTCCTTATTAAAAGCAGGAGATCAAATAAAGTTTGAAGCAATTTCTCTAACCGAATTTGAACACATTCAAAAACAAGCATGAGTATCAGGATTACTAAACCGGGTATTTTTAGTACCGTGCAGGATTTGGGGAGAGCCAGGTTTTTGGACCATGCCGTTCCCCTGGGCGGTGCAATGGACGCCGTCTCTGCCAGCATCGTCAATCTTTTGGTAGGCAATGCGGCAGGTGATGCATTGATAGAAATTGTAGATGGCAATTTTGAATGCATCACCCAAGAGGATGTTTTGATGGCGTTGGTTTCGGGAGACGCTCATTTTGAAGTTGATCAAAAATCAACTCCCATTAATCGCCCTTTGTTTATTCCGAAAGGCGCTACCATACGTTTGAAAAATAATATCGAAGGCCGCTATTCCTACTTATCTATTGCCGGAGGTTGGGATGTGCCGGAAGTGTTGGGGAGCAAAAGTACTTTTGTAACTGCGGGGTTTGGTGGCCATCATGGACGAGCGTTAAAAAAAGACGACGTGTTGGTAGCTGCTCAAACCCACTCGACACAAAATAAAATGCTGTTTGAAAATTTACAAAGCGGAACGGTCAATTGGCCTGCATGGAGTGTTCCTGCCAAACAATTTTTAGGTTCTTCCCGTTCAGTCGTTCGGGTAATTGAAGGAAGAGAATTCGATTGGTTTACAGAAAATGCTGTCGCTGATTTTTTCAGTAAGCCTTATCAATTTAACAACGCCAACCGAATGGGTATTCGTTTGCAAGGTCCCAAGATCGCAAGGAAATCATCACAGCAGAGCGAACTCTTATCAACGGCGGTGCTGCCGGGCACCATACAGGTTACCGGTGATGGTTCATTGATTTTGTTGATGGCAGATTGCCAAACCACAGGCGGCTATCCGAGGCTGGCAAAAGTGGCCGAATTTGATTTGCCGATCTGTGCACAATGGAAGCAGGGACAGTCCATTCATTTTGAACGCATCAATTTGCAAGAAGCGGAAAAGCTTTACCTTGATCTTCATACAGACTTAAAAAATTTGGCTACTGCTATTCAACTAAAAATAGAATCTTAATGCCTGAAATTGATCTCAATTGCGACATGGGGGAGGCCTTTGGAAATTACGCTATGCCGAATGATGCCCTGCTTTTCAACTATATTTCTTCGGCAAATATTGCCTGCGGTTTTCATGCCGGTGATGCGGCAGTAATGCACGATACCGTTGCGTTGGCCATCGCACACAATGTAGCCATTGGTGCACACCCAGGCTTGCAAGATCTGCAAGGCTTTGGCAGAAGAGAAATGAAAATATCGCCAAGGGAAGCTTATCAAATTACCTTGTACCAAATAGGCGCATTGGCAGCATTTGTAAAAGCGGCCGGAGCCAAACTCAATCATGTGAAACCACATGGCGCTTTATACAACATGGCGGCGAAGGATGCAGGATTGGCCCAGGCCATTGCAGATGCCGTATATGATTTTGACCCTTCTTTAATTTTATACGGGTTAGCCGGCGGCGAACTCATCAACGCTGCAGCCAACAAAGGCCTGCTGTCGGCTTCAGAAGTTTTTGCAGATCGTACTTACCAGGATGATGGTTCTCTTACGCCCCGCACGCAAGCCAATGCTTTGATCACAGATAAAAAAGATGCCTTAGTACAAGTGTTGAAAATGGTAAAGCATCAGCAAGTGATCAGTGTACATCAAAAAATTATTTCTATTGCAGCAGATACATTGTGTATCCATGGCGATGGCGAACATGCGGTGGCATTTGCAAAAGCCATTCACGAGGCTTTAACCAGCGAAGGAATCATTCTAAAAGCTTTAAGCCGTTGAAAAAAAGAACGAATCGAAGCGTATTAATTGGCGCAGCTTTCTTAATGGCTACTTCGGCCATTGGCCCGGGGTTTTTAACGCAGACCGCCGTTTTTACGCAACAACTTGGCGCCAGTTTCGGCTTCGTAATTTTAGTTTCCATTTTCCTCGATATCATCGCTCAGTTAAATATTTGGCGGATCATTGCTGTGGCAGATCAACCTGCGCAGACCATTGCCAACAAAGTTTTTCCGGGCCTCGGTTACTTTCTTTCCCTGCTGGTTTTTTTGGGCGGGCTTGCTTTTAACATTGGCAACATTGCAGGAGCGGGCCTGGGTTTAAATGTTTTATTTGGGATAAGTATTACGCAGGGCTGTATCATTAGTGCAATCATAGCTGTGGGCATTTTTATTTACAAAGAAGCAGGTCCTGTGCTGGATTGGATCACCAAGCTATTGGGCTTTCTCATGATCCTGCTCATGGCTTACATCGTTTATAAAAGCAACCCACCTTTTGCCGAAGCAGCGCTGCAAACTTTTATGCCAAAGCA
>JBKJKD010000211.1:0-5262 GCA_046597635.1 Ferruginibacter sp.
TTTCAATAAAATCCGAAATCAGACACTATAAATCCGAAATCACATATCCGGCTATAGCGCTGTCTCTGCTTTTAGTTTCAACTCCCAGTCCCAGGCAGTGCGCATCATTTCATCCAGCCCAAATTCAAGTTTCCAGTCTAGCTGTTTTACCGCTTTATCGTTGTTGGCATAAATGGCAATCACATCTCCGGGGCGGCGTGGGCCGATAGCATAGTTTAATTTTTGACCACTTATTTTCTCAAAAGTTTTTATTACTTCTAACACGGTAAAACCGTTGCCGCTGCCCAGGTTAAACACATCACAGTTACTTTCATTTTTATTTTCAAAAAGATAATTAAGCGCCAGAGTATGGGCATGCGCAATATCGCTTACATGTATAAAGTCTCTCAGGCAGCTACCATCCCGGGTATCATAATCGTCGCCCCACACCTGCATTTGGGGTAATCTACCAATAGCTGTTTGGGTGATAGCGGGAATAAGGTTAGCTGGTCGACCAATGGGAATTTCGCCAATAAGATTGGAAGCGTGCGCACCCACAGGATTAAAATATCGCAATAAAATAGCCTGTTGATCTTGCAGGCTGTTCATCGTTTGCTTCACAATTTCTTCACCCATTTGCTTGGTACTGCCGTAGGGGCTTTCTGCCAGTTTTTGCGGCGTGAGTTCTGTCACCGGTATTTGGTCGGGGTTGCCATACACCGTGCAGGAAGAGGAAAATATAAAGTGTGGCACTTTAAATTCGGCCATGCATTTTAAAATATTTATGAGAGAAGCAAGGTTATTTTCGAAATACAGTAGAGGGTTTTCCACCGATTCTCCAACGGCTTTATATGCCGCAAAATGGATGATGCCGGCAATGTCATTGTTTTCCTGGAAGATGGCATGTGTATCATCAAAAATGCAAAGGTCTACATGGTAATTTTTAATGGGGCGACCTGCAATCTGTTCTATTCCTTGCATTACGGCTGGGTTGCTCCGGCTGTTGTTATCAACCGATATCACTTCAAAGCCTTGCTTTATAAGATCCACTATGGTATGAGAGCCAATGTAGCCACATCCTCCTGTAACCAATATTTTTTTCATGATGCAAAGAAAACAAAAAATCACTCATGGTAAGTGAGTGATTTTTTAATAAATGGTAAGTTTGAAACTATTATAAAATGAGTTTGAGAATATAATAAACGATGGCAGCTAACACTGCACTCACAGGGATAGTTAATATCCAGGCCCAAATAAGATTGATGGTAACGCCCCAACGCACCGCACTCAATCGCTTGGTAGCACCCACCCCAATGATGGCACCGGTAATGGTATGCGTGGTGCTCACGGGTATCTTTAGCATCTCGGTAATAAAGAGCGTTAAAGCGCCGGCAGACTCTGCGGCCACGCCTTCAAAAGGAGTAACCTTAGTAATGCGGGTACCCATGGTTTTAATGATCTTCCAGCCGCCACTCATCGTACCCAAAGCTATAGCCGTGTAGCAAGCCAGCGGCACCCAGTTGGGCATTTGTTTAAAGCTGGTATATTGCCCGGCACTTATTAAAGCAACCATAATAATACCCATTACTTTTTGTGCATCGTTGCCACCATGGCCAATGCTGAAGGCGGCAGAAGAAACTAACTGCATTTTCTTAAACCATCTTTCAGACTGTGAATAATTGAGGTTGCTAAGGAACAAAGAAAATATGCTCAGAGAAATGATGATGAAGCCTATCAGCGCCCATTTAAAATTATGGGAATGAAACAATACTTTTAAAGTATAGCTTTCATAATGCGTTTTCAATTTTGAAGGATCTGTGATGATAACATTGTACAGTAAAATAAGTGTTACCACAATGATGACCAGTGCTACAAACTTGGGTAGAAATCCTTTGCGGAAGGAATTTAAAAACCATACAGAAATAATAAACGCCATGAGCATACCAAGAATGGGGGCCACCACAATAAAGCTGATAATTTTTAGCATTATCGGCGTGTTGATGACCGTGAAACTGCCGGCAGAGGCTACGGCTGCTCCTGTAAAACCCCCAATGAGCGTATGAGATGAGCTGGAAGGAATACCATACCACCAGGTGATAAGATTCCAAATGATGGCGGCTATGAGGCCCGCCAGTATTACTTCCAGGCCAATGCTGCCGTTTACCGTTTTAGCAATGGTTTCTCCTACACCATGATCTTTGAAAATAAAATAGGCTACAAAGTTGAATACGGCTGCCCAAATAACCGCCTGAAATGGTGTGAGTACTTTGGTGGAAACTACCGTAGCAATTGCATTGGCTGCATCATGAAAGCCGTTGATGTAATCAAAAACCAGCGCAAGCACAATGATGGATATTAACAGTATAGAAAAGTCTGCCATTGAATGTTGTTTAAATTAAATGCTACAATTGAAAAACACCGATGTTAAGAATATTTTACAATGATAGATTCAATAACGTTGGCAGCATCTTCACACTTGTCGGTAACTATTTCCATTACCTGGTAAATCTCTCTTTTCTTAATCACTTCTTTGGCATCTGGTTCGGTGGCAAACAAGCGTTCTATACTCATGTCGAAAATATCATCGCCCTGGTTTTCTATGCTGTTGATAGCAACCAATGCGTCGGTGATCTGGCGCATGTTTTTCATATTCCTAAGTTCGGTTACTGCTTTGTGAATGTGGCGGCAACCCAAAGGAATGAGGTCAGCAAATTTTTGAATCCCAATGTCGTCCGGGTTTACCCTGTAGAAATTTATTTTTTTTGCAGAGGCATAAATATAATCGGCAATATCATCCAGGGCAGATGCCAGGTAGTGAATATCTTCCCGGTCAAAAGGAGTGATGAAATTTTTACCCAGCTCTGTAAATATGCGATGTGTAAGTTCATCGTTCACATGCTCCATATCTTCCAATTCTTTTATCATCTTTCCCCTTTTATCAAAATCGGGTTCAGTAACCACGTCTTTCAATTTGTCACCCATTTTTACGAGTTCTTCCGCAACGCTTTCAAAAAGCTGGTAAAAGATCCTGTCTTTCGGTAAAAAAATTTTCAGTATTGAGTTGATACCTGCCATGCTTAATATTTTTTGGGCAAAAGTAAATTTAATGAAACCTCCTTATGTTTTTTTGGATTTGGTAACTATTTCTTAACATAGCTAATCTGCGTTGTGAAAATATACCCCATTTCATAGGTAAGTTAATACTCTTTAAGTTCACTACCATTTTAGTGGCAAACTGTTTTAATGGGCGATTTAACCCGCCGACCTGCTGTTTTTTAAAGTGGTAATGTATTTGTTAGTGGTATACAAACCCGGTTAATGAAACTTCTTTTACCCATAACTTTTCTACTTTTTTGCACAGTACTCGCTTCTTGTTTTAAAGAATACAAAGGAAAAATTCAAATAGATGGCAGTAGCTCCGTATATCCCATCACAGAAGCGGTAGCAGAAGAATACCGTGTAGATCATTCCGATATTCGTATTACGGTTGGTGTATCGGGCACGGGTGGAGGGTTTAAGAAATTTGCACGTGGCGAAACTGACATTAGCAACGCTTCCCGCCCCATCTCTTCAAAAGAAGTTGCCGCCTGCAAGGCAAACAATATTGCCTTTATAGAAATTCCGGTTGCCTACGATGGGCTTGCAGTAGTGGTGAGTCCTTCCAACGATTTTGTGACCTACCTCACCGTGGCAGAGCTCAAAAAAATATGGGAGCCTGCGGCTCAAAATAAAATTACCTCCTGGAAACAGGTTAGAGAGAGTTTCCCGGATGTACCTATCAGGCTCTATGGTGCAGGCACTTCCTCTGGCACGTACGATTATTTTACAGAAGCAATTGTAGGAAAAGCAAAGTCATCCAGGGGAGATTATACCGCAAGCGAAGACGACAATGTGTTGGTGCAGGGCGTGGCTTCCGATAAAGGTGGCCTGGGTTATTTTGGCCTTGCCTATTACCTGGAAAATAAAAGCAAATTAAAACTCGTAGGCATAGATAATGGAGCAGGTCCGGTTTACCCTAGCGATTCCACCGTTAAAACGGGCGTCTATGCTCCACTCTCCCGGCCCGAATTTATTTATGTAAATGCGGCTTCTGCAAAAAAACCTGTTGTGCAGGAATTCATAAAATTTTACATAGATCATGCAGCACAACTGGTACAGGAAGTGGGCTATGTGCCATTACCTGCGCCAGTGTACCAGGCTGCGTATAACAGGATGTTACAAAATAAACAAGGTACCATGTTTGGAAAAACCAGTACCGTAGGAGCAAACCTGGAAGCATTGATGAATGCCTCTCAATAATAATTATGCTACAACGACACACAAAAGAAAAGATGATAGAGGGCATTATGATGCTTTGCAGTTTGATAACTGTACTTACTACCGTAAGCATCATTATTGTGTTGGCAATAGATACGTTTAAATTTTTTGGTGAAGTATCTATCATCGATTTTTTTACAGATACGCAATGGACGCCTCTGTTTTCTGACAAACATTTTGGCATACTTCCATTGTTGAGCGGAACGCTGCTTACCACTACCATTGCGATTTTGTTTGCAGTGCCTGTAGGTTTAATCATAGCCATCTATCTAAATGAATATGCCTCTCCCCGTTTTACGGCCATCGTAAAGCCGGTGCTGGAAATTCTTGCTGCCATTCCTACAGTAGTCTATGGTTTTTTTGCCTTGCAATTTGTAACACCATTGCTGCAATCTTTCATCCCAGGGTTGCGAGGGTTCAATGCACTATCGCCTGGTCTTGTGATGGGGGTGATGATTATCCCCTACATCACTTCGCTTAGTGAGGATGCTTTGAGAGCGGTGCCAAAATCTTTAAGGGAAGCTTCGTATGGTATGGGTGCCACTAAATTGCAGACAGCCCTTCGGGTGATGATACCGGCTGCTTCTTCCGGCATATTGGTGTCTATTATCTTGGCAGTATCCCGGGCATTGGGCGAAACCATGATTGTGGCTATAGCCGCAGGGCAGGAACCCAACCTCACTTTTAATCCATTGGAGTCTGTGGAAACCATCACTACCTATATTGTACAGGTGAGTATGGGAGATGTGCCGCAGGATTCATTGGAGTATCGAACCATTTTTGCCGCAGGTATGACGCTGTTTGTATTCACTTTTATTTTAAACAATGTCAGTTTCTGGCTGCGTAAGAAATTTCAAAACCAGTATGAATAATGGATAGACATTTAGCCATATCAAAAAGAAAGGATAAGTTTTTTCGCATACTTGCATTGAGTCTCACCGTATTTGCTCTGCTGATTTTATTGGT
>JBKJKD010000336.1:0-14956 GCA_046597635.1 Ferruginibacter sp.
GCAGAAAAAAGCCGTCAGAATTGGCCATGTGTTGGTGATGTAAAAATGGCTGGCATGCTCATTAATGGTATGCCGTACAAGTGAGTGACACAACGATGTTGGGGATTGCTGTAAAAGCTCGGGCAATATAAAAAACCTTCTACTTTGGGCAAACTCCGCTCCGAAACCGTTTCCTCATTGTACCAAAATTACTGATTTGTTGCTAATTATGTGATACAACTTAATGCTTAGGGCATGAAACAACATTTTTGCATTGGCATTGCGTTCTATATAATAGATGGCCTGGTCTAGTTCGTGCACTATCGCTTCCTGCTGCTCGAGGCCGCAAAGTTTGTTGAAGCGATGCGCAAAATCGTGCAGGCTTCCTTCCTCGCCGGCAAGAATGGTTTTACCCGAGGTTCCCATACTGAGCTGGAGGGCCGTTTGCAAAATGTGGATGAAGTACATCAAAAATTGCTTTTGTTTTTCCCTGCCAATTTTGCTGATGTCATCTATCCATTTTACCTGGGCCACGGGGCCGGTTTTGAGTATGCTGTTCAGCCAATCCCGGAGCAGCACTTCCCAGTCTTCATCGCTGTGGGCCAATTGTTGCAAAGCTTCGTGGTAATTTCCATCGCTCAATGCTGCTATTTGCGCAGCCTTTTTTACGGATAGGCCTTCCTGCAGTTCTAGTGTGGCTTCAATATCCCTGCTGTGTAGTTGGGGAATTTTTATGAGTTGTGTTCTACTAAGAATGGTGGGCAAAATGAGGGCATCGTTTTCTGCTACCAATATAAATAGCGTACCGGCTGGTGGCTCTTCTATTAATTTAAGCAGTTTGTTTCCTTCTTTGCCAAGTAATTCTGGCATCCACATTACGAGGATTTTGTAACCGGCTTCAAAACTTTTAAGATTGAGTTTTTTGATAATTTCGCCACACTCCCGGGAAGTGATGTTGCCTTGTTTGTTTTCTGCTTCAATAAATTGCAGCCAATCGTACGCATTGGCATAAGGATTTTTTAATATAAACTCCCGCCACTCGGTTATATAATCGGCACTAATAGGTTGCTCGCCCGTTTTTTTGGTGATAACAGGGTAAGAGAAATGAATATCTGGATGCACGAGCTTAGCTGCTTTTTGGCAGGCCGGGCATTCGCCGCAGGCGTCATTTCTCAAAACTGTTATTGGAGGACTGGTTTCTGTTTTGGCCGGAGGTTCCGGCTCGCCAAACAAAGAAAGTTCGGCAGTATGCTGGTCTTGATCATGTATCGATTTTCCATTATCCCTTGCGGCCTTCCCGCTTACTTGCTCGCACACCATGTATTGTGCCATGGCGAACGCAAGAGAAAGAGCCCCACTGCCTTCTTTACCTAAAAAAAGCAGTGCATGACTGAGGCGGTTTTGTTGCACCATGTGCACGAGCTGTTCTTTGGTTTCTTTTTGCCCTATAACTTGCGAAAATAACATGGCTGCAAAGTAAAATAAAAAAAGCCGTCCCTACACTTGTGTAGGGACGGCTTTTTTTCTAAAAAATCTGTTGTTAGAGTTTGCTTACGATTTCGTCGCTGAGCGGCGTAACCTTGCTAGGGAAATAGGCTACCATTTGGCCTTGCTCGTTGATGAGGAACTTATTAAAGTTCCAGCCAATGGTTGCATCCAACACGCCGTTTTCGGCTTTGCTGGTAAGCCAATGGTAAATAGGAGCCATATCGTCGCCTTTCACAGAAACTTTAGCAGCCATAGGGAAGGTAACGCCATAATTCTTTTCGCAGAAAGCTTTTATTTCTGTTGCTGAACCTGGTTCCTGGCCACCAAAGTTGTTGGCAGGAAAGCCCACAATAACCAACTTGTCTTTGAATTTTTCGGAAAGGGCCTGCAGCTCTTTGTACTGAGGAGTATAGCCACACTCCGATGCAGTGTTTACGATGAGTATCTTTTTGCCTTTGAATGAACTAAAATCGATCGTGCCATTTTCAAGGCCTGCTACTTTGAAATTGTAGATAGATTTGGCTACATCTGTTGTAGATCCAGGTACTTGGCTGTTACTTTGTTTTGATTGACTTACACATCCTAACATCATCAAAGCAATTACACAATATTTTATCATAGTTTTTATTTTTGATAACGGTTTGAAATACGTTTTTGTTTAAAATGTAAAAATAAAGAAAGCCAATGGTATGGCCTTACTGTTTTTCATAACAACCAATATCTGGCAAGCCAACGGGGCGTGGGTTATTGTCTAGATCTATATTTAGGGATGTCGTTAAGCCTTTGTTGGTTCCCGGCGCCAGGGGTTGGTTATTGTGGCGGAAATTATATACCCGGCTTATTACATCTACACTGTCAAACAGGGGATCTATGTTTTTGATAGAAGCGGTTATTGTTGAATTAGCGGGGTCGATGTTCGCCCTGAAAAGGCAATTTAAAAATCTGACATCGAAAAGGGTATTGCCTTGTTTGTTGACCACTATTTCATTTTCTATAAAACCATTATCACCCCAAAATATACTGTTGGTAAAAGTAGCCTGCAAATCTCTTGCTGCAGGGTTGCTGGCCGCAAAATTGGCTACTGATAATACCGGTGTTTTGTGTAATAATAAATTGCTGGAGTAGGAAGCCAGAGTGCAATGGTTAAAAGAATAAGTCCCGCCTTTTTCCAGCAGAATATTATTGGCGCAATTGCTCACCAACAGGTTGCTTGCCTGCAAACTACCGTTGCTGCCAAAGATGCCAGCGTTGAATGCATTGTCGATCGTACATTGTTGTAGGATCAATTTGGGGCTGGCATTTACAGATGGTTCCAGCACAACTACTGCCTGATAGGCATTTTTAATTTCTGCAAACTGGAGCCGGTTATTTTTACTGCTACTTCTAAAAAAAATTCCTGGCCAGCTTGCCGGAAAGTTTTTGTAGGGTTCGTCTAAGCGGTCGCCAGTGAAAACTATCCTGTTATTTGCGTTACCATTTGCAACCAGGGTTCCGTCTATTACAAAGGGCGCATCTGCATGAGAATATATTTTTACGCCAGCATTAAGGGTGAGCGTAACATCTGGCGCTACCAGCAGAGATCCCAGTATTACATAGGGCAAATTGTTTGTCCAGGTAGTATTTGTTGAAATCACTTCACTCCTCAAAAAATTTGCATTTTGCCCAAAGGCTTCCAATTGTACCCACCGCTGGTTGCCATTGTATTGGATAGATATACTGTCGCTGATAATAAAAGGAAGATTGGCTGCGGATGGATTGACTGAAACCGAAACAAAAATATAAATGCTGTCATTCGCCCTTATCTCTACATTACTAAGCGCCGGGCTGGATGTACCATTGATGTTTATTTTAAAGGGGGAGGCCGTGCCGCCAATTAATTTAATTTCCGACAACCTTAACTGCTGTTCGTTTTCGTTGACAATTTTGAATGATTGTGTTACGGAGCCGGTGCTGGTAAATACGGTGTCAAATTTTAAGGAGTCGCTACTGATGCGCAAGCGGGCATCCGGACTATTGGTAAAACTCTCTTTTTTACAGGAAGGAAAAACGCTGAGCAGGGCACTACCCAAAAGCAAAAGGAAAATATTTTTCATCGAAACAAATCTACAATAAAACTACTTACTGGCTGTAGCTAGGGTACTTAAACTGATTTGCAAGTCGGCAACCTGCTGCATACATTGGCCACAGGCTTCCAGGGTTGCACCGGTTGTAATAACATCATCTACCAACAATATATTTTTGCCGGCAAGTAGCTTAGGATTTTTTATAGCAAAACTGCCTTCTACATTCTGCCATCTTTCTGCACGGTGTTTTTTGGTTTGCGTATCTGTGTAGCGCTTTCTTACTACATTATCGTTCATCACGGGAATATGCATGGTTGTAGACATGCCGTTGCATAAAATAGTGCTTTGGTTGTAGCCCCGTTTAAATTCTTTGTCTGCATAGAGCGGCAGTGGCACCAGGTAATCAATGTTGGTAAAGCGTTCGCTCTGCAATAAAGCGTTGCCCATCAATGCGCCGAGATATTGTCCTACTTGCTGTGCGCCTTTGTATTTTAATTGGTGAATGAGGTGTTGAACCAGGTGCCCTTTAGAGAAATAGAAAGTACTGGCGGCTTCTTTAATTATAGTCCTTCCTCTAAAAATATCTTCTACCGGGTTGTTCTCTATGTTTTCATAACCGGTATAGGGCAAATTACTAATGCAGCGTAGGCAAAGCATGCTGCTATCGGAAAGTACATCACTACCACACCCGATACAATTGTGAGGGAAGAAGAGTTGCATGCTGTCGTTGAAAAGACGCCTGAGGGAAACCATTTTATAGCATTTGTTGTATAAATTTAAATAAATGATTTGATAAGTTAGGTGCTTTTGCAGAACAGACCGAAACCTTGAGGATGCAGCTGATGGCGGTGCAGACGGAGACCATCTGACCTTGGTTAAAACTGATTTGAAAAGTTGAATGCTGTTTGGAGAACAGACCGAAACCTTGAGGATGCAGCTGATGGCTGTGCAGACGGAGACCATCTGACCTTGGTTAAAACTGATTTGAAAAGTTGAATGCCGTATTCAGTGCAGACCGAAACCTCGAGGATGTAGCTAATGGCGGTGCAGACGGAGACCGTCTGACCTTGGTTAAAACAAATGCTGGTAAACTTCTTCTACTTTTCCAAGGGCTACTACTTCTATTCCAAATTTTAATTTACCTAGCGACTTAGAGTTGTATTTGCTTAGAATGATTTTTTCGAAGCCCAACTTCTCTGCCTCGGCAATGCGTTGTTCTATTCTATTGACCGCTCTTATTTCTCCGCTCAGCCCAATCTCTCCTGCAAAACAAATTTGCTGCGGCAAGGCTACATCTTCGTAACTGCTTAAAAGCGCACAAACAATGGCAAGGTCAATAGAGGGGTCTTCTACTTTGATACCACCGGCAATATTGATGAACACATCTTTTACACCAAAATGAAATCCGCCCCGCTTCTCTAAAACTGCGAGGAGCAATTGCAAACGACGCAGATCAAATCCGCTTACTGTTCGTTGCGGGGTGCCGTAAACACTTTGAGTGACCAATGCCTGCGTTTCTATGAGCAGTGGCCGCATGCCTTCTATGGTGGCAGCAATAGCAATACCGCTCAGGCTATCTTCTTTTTGTGTGATGAGTATTTCGCTTGGGTTGGTTACGCCACGCATGCCTTCGCTGGTCATTTCGTAAATGCCCAGCTCTGCAGTACTACCAAAACGATTTTTTAAAGTTCTTAAAATGCGATACATGTAATGGCGGTCGCCTTCAAACTGCAGTACAGTATCTACCATATGCTCCAGTATCTTAGGTCCGGCAATGCTTCCGTCTTTGGTAATATGACCAATAAGAAATACCGGTGTGTTGGTTTCCTTTGCGTAGCGCTGCAGCTCTGCTGCGCATTCTCTTATTTGGCTTACGCTGCCGGGCGAAGATTCTACAAACGGTGATTGCAAGGTTTGTATAGAATCTACAATGACGAGTTGAGGCTTCAGTTTTTTTACTTCTTGGAATATAGTGTTGGTGTTCGTCTCAGTAAGTAGATAAAAATCATCGCTGCTTATGCCGACCCGGTCGGCACGCATTTTAATTTGCTGCTCGCTTTCCTCTCCACTTATATAAAGCGTACGAATGTTTTTTAGCTGCAAACCAATTTGCAAAAACAAGGTTGACTTACCTATGCCCGGTTCGCCGGCTACCAGCACAATACTTCCTAATACTATGCCGCCACCAAGCACACGATTTAATTCTGCATCGCCAGTTACAATTCTTTTTTCTTCGGCGCTGCTCACATCATTAATGGAAACCGTTTTTAATTTTGCTACGCCATTGTATTCTTTCCATTCATCTTTTCCTGCAGCTTTGTCGTTTCCTTTCACAACCACTTCTTCTACATAAGTATTCCACTCGTTGCAGCCGGGACATTTGCCAATCCACTTTGCACTTTCGTATCCACAGTTCTGACAAAAAAATGCTGACTTCGTTTTGCTCATGCGGTAAAAGTAATTTGTAATTGTAAAAACAAAAAGAATGTTTTGATTTGAAATAAGTCATAAAACTACCTGCTCTTCTTGAAGTTTTGTAGGGCTGGAATTCAGAAAAAAATACGCAGGTACTTTAAATGATACTTGTTACGGGGGAGTTGCTGTAAAGTAAAAGGGCCAAACATTTCTGCTGGCCCTTTGTACTTACTAACCCATTAAATTCTATTGCTAAATTACAAATACGGTGCACAATAAAAAATTATTTTTTAAGATGTTAATAAGTTAGTAGAACAATGAATGACTGTAGGTCGGGTTTAAAAAATATATTCAAACCTCTGTAAGTGAATGTTTTAAAACTTTTTTACTTCCTATTTGAATATCGGTTAACCGTATAAAAAAAATTAATTAATCTTAAAATAATTTGGTTTATAAAATAAACTACTCTATGTTTGAGATAAATTTACAAGCAATGAAAAATTTTATTTTCTTGTGTTTAATAGTAGCCTCGCAGCACTCACTGGCACAAGTCATAATTAAGGGTAACCTAACCGATACCAAAAATAAGCCCTTGCTTGGAGCGAGCATAACACTGAAGGAAACCTATGATGGAGCTACTACAGATTCGCTCGGAAGATTCTCCTTTTCTACTACGGAAAAGGGTGCTTTTGTACTTGAAGCCAGCTTGTCTGGCTACAGCACCTATACTAAAAACATACAACTTGAGGGAAAGGACATCAGCTTGAACATATCTATAAAAGAACTTATAACAGAACTGAATGCCGTGGTAATTACCGCCGGATCTTTTGAGGCGAGCGACAAAAAAAAGGGTACGGTGCTTACGGCCCTCGATATTGTGACAACTGCGAGCGCTGAGGGAGATATTACCGGGGCGCTTAAAACGCTGCCGGGTACCCAGCAGGTGGGGGAGACAGGCGGGTTGTTCGTAAGAGGTGGCAGTGCTTCAGAAAGTAACATCTATATAGACGGAAACCTGGTGTCTAACTTCTTTTACAGCAGTCTGCCCGGCATTGCATCGAGGGGTAGGTTCAACCCATTTCTATTCAAAGGCACCATTTTTAGTGCCGGAGGTTATTCAGCTTTGTATGGGCAGGCGCTTTCCTCCGCACTGATATTGGAATCGAACGATTTACCGGAAAAAACCCAGGCAAATCTTAGCCTAAGTATTATTGGTGTAGGCGGAGGTATACAAAAATTGGCCAAAAACAAAAAAGCATCCTGGGGAACTACCTATAATTTTACCCACCTGGGTCCTGCTTTTGCCATAATCAAGCAAAAGCAAGATTACTATCAAAATCCGGTGTTTCATGAAGGCGATGCCAATTTTAGGATCAAAACTAAAAAGGGGGGCATGCTAAAATACTATGGGTATTGGAGCACAGGTAAAGTAGCTTTTAGAACGAACGATATAGATTCTAACCAGCTAAAAAATGCCTTCTCTCTGGACAATTTAAATACCTATCAAAATATAAACCTGCGGGAAAATATTGGGAGTGGCTGGAAGCTGCTAGCGGGTCTCAGTTTCGGGAGTAATAAGGATAATGCTCAAAATGAATTGCAGGATGCCAGCCAGCAAAAGCAGGTTATTGTTAGCCCCATTGGCTATGCATTTAAAAACTTTAGCCTGCTTAGCCGGAGTTACAATGCTCAGGCAAGGTTTGTATTGGAGAAAAAGTTGAAAGGGTTGAATACCCTCCGTTTTGGGTCTGATTATTTTTATACCAAAGAAAAAGTTCGCTTTACCTTATTCGACAGCAGTGAATACAACACTACCCTGGAGGATAACCTCTACGCTGCGTTTGCAGAAACTGATTTTTATATTTCCAAAGATATTGCTGCAAAAATAGGTGGCCGGCTTGAGCACTCCCAACTGGTAGATGAATGGAATATTGCACCAAGATTTTCGCTGGCATACAAACTAAAAAACCAGGGCCAGCTTTCTTTTGCCTATGGCATTTTTTATCAAAAGCCAGAGAGCCAATACCAACCAGCCGTTACCGGTGCCAACTATGCGCAGGCTACGCATTACATTTTGCAGTACCAGCGTATGGCAAGCATGCGCACTTTTAGAACAGAACTGTTTTATAAAAAATATGATCACTTATTTAAAACCGGTACGGGCCCAAACAACAGGCAGGTGGCCATTAATAACAATGGCAGCGGTTACGCAAAGGGCATAGAATTATTTTGGAGAGATAAGAAGTCACTTAAAAATGTTGACTACTGGGTTTCTTATTCTCTGCTGGATACAGAAAGGGATTATCTTAATTTTCCTGCTGCCATGACGCCATCCTTTGCAGCCAAACATACAGCATCGCTGGTAGTAAAAAAATTCTCGCTGCCCCTAAAAACAGGGTTCAATGCCAGCTACACATTTGCCACCGGCAGGCCATGGTACCAGTTAAAGTACGACCAGGCTGAAGCCAAATATAAAGTTGCCGATGGTGGCCGTACCATCTCCTATAACAATCTTGGGTTTAGCGTAAACTATCTGCCAAACCTCGGTAAGCAAAACAAGAGAGCCTTTATAGTTTGGGTATTGTCTGTGAGTAATGTACTGGGCCAAAAGCAGGTTTTCAATTACAATTATGGCACTGTTACAGATAACAAGCAACCTATCGGTCCTCCCTCTAAACGCTTTGCATTTATAGCTTGCTTTATGAGTTTTGGTGTGGATAGAACCGAGGATGCCATCAACAATAATTTGTAATAAGTCTTTTCAACAAAAAACCATCATCAAAAAAAATTAAGAAAATGAAAATCGTACAATTCACCGCCGCACTTCTGTTATTTGCACAGCTCGTAGTGGCCCAGCCCAGTCAAAAATATGTAGCCGCTATGCAAAAAAACCTGGAAAGCATAGGTGCTGCATTTAGCAACCCAGCAACCCTGCTGGCGTTGTCCAATAATTTTGAACGCATTGCAGATGCAGAGAAAACAGAGTGGCTTCCGTACTATTATGCCGCTTTTTGCCAGGTAAATTACGGGTTTATGGAGCAAGATAAATCTAAGACCGATATGCTGGCTAATAAAGCGACGGAACTGATTGACAAAGCAAATGTTTTGAATCCCAATAACTCTGAGATAAGCTGTATAAAAAGTATGATAGCAAGCTGCCATATGATGGTAAACCTCATGCAACGCTATATGGAGTATGGCCAGGAAAGCAGCAAACAATTGGAAATGGCAAAGCAGCAAGATCCAACCAACCCAAGACCAGAGATGCTCATAGCACAATCTTTAAAATACACACCGGAACAATTGGGTGGTGGCTGCAGCACGGCTAAACCAAAGGCAGAATCTGCGCTTAAGATGTTTGAAGCTTTCAAGCCAGCTTCTCCCATGCATCCAAACTGGGGTAAAGAAATGGCCGAGCAAATATTGAGTGAATGCAAATAATATGCTCAAGCCATCGATAACTTAACCTTGGTCCACACATAACAGAACGCTTGCTCTTTTACCCTCAAGGCTTTCAAAAAAATAGTTTAAAATGACAGATAGCAGTTTTTCTCCGCAGGATAGCCTGAAGCTGATCCAAGGTATGATTGACAAGGCCCGGCAGAATATGGGCGACAACAGCCCCCACTTTTTGCTTTGGGGTTGGGTGAGTTTTATAGGTTGTATCGGCCAGTTTGTGCTAAAAAACTTTTTTCATTATCCACAACATTACCTGATATGGCTGCTCACTTTTCCGGCTGCCATCATAAGCATAGTAATGGGGCAGCGGCAGCACAAGCAAAAAACTACCGTCACCTATGTTGGCGAAAGCATGAAACATTTGTGGATAGGAATGGGAATCAGTTATTTTGTGTTGAGCATGATCTTAACTCGACTCGGCTGGGGTACCAGCATCTTCCCTTTCTTTATGCTATTATACGGTTTGGGCACTTTTGTTTCTGGTAAATTTTTACAGTTTAAGCCTTTCGTGTGGGGAGGATTAACAGCTTGGGTGCTGGCCATAACCGCTACATTTTTTAATTACGATTACCAGATGTTGTTTGGTGCAGCTGCTATACTGATTAGTTATATTATCCCGGCATATCTTTTACGGCGCAAAAAAAGTACAATCACCTATTAGCACTGGCTCCCACAATAAACTTTAATAGAACAGAACATCAATCCTAAAAGCATAAGAAATGGAAAACAGCAAAATAGGTGTAGCAGAAAGTTTGCAGCTGATTAATACCATGATCCAAAAAGCGAAAACCAATTTTACGGATAATGGATATGGCTGGTTGATTTGGGGCTCCATGATTTTTTTAGCTTCCCTGGCTACCTATTTTTTTATAGAGTATGACTTTTCTAATATTTTTTTGGCCTGGAATATTTTTGGGGGAATCGCTCTCCTCCTACTGCTGTATAGTTTTTTAAAGCGAGGTAAGCCCTCTGCAAGGAGTTATGTAAGCGATGTTTTAAAATATGTAGATATAGGATTTGCTGTTTGCCTGTTCATCATCATTTTCTCTATGAATGTATCTGTGGGAGCCAACAACGGTTTCGGTTACTTGCTTATGATCTATGCGTTTTTAATGCTTATTCAATCAGGCGCTCTGCAGTTTAAACCACTGTTGTATGGTGCCATCATAAACTGGATAGGGTCTATGGCCATTTTCTTAAATACCGAACTTAAGTACGATATGCTTATTACTGCAGTAGCAGTTTTCATGGGCTACATCATTCCCGGCCTCATTTTGCGAAGCCAATACAAAAGAGAATTAGCCGCATCTCAACAAACACTAGAGCCATAACTCATGGAATTTAAAGAACTCGATCCCATATTACATTCACAATTGCGCCTGGCAGTAATGAGTTTGCTTATCAGCGTAAAGGAGGCAGAGTTTACCTTTATAAGAGAGAAAACCAATGCCACGGCGGGTAACCTGAGCGTGCAACTTAATAAATTGAAAGAGGCGGATTATATAGAGGTAACCAAACAATTCAAAGATAATTATCCACTCACTTTATGTAAGGTTTCCAAAAAGGGGATTGAAGCTTTTGAAGCTTATGTGAATGCACTTAAATCATACATGTCTCCGGGGCAAGGATAAGGCGCCGTTATTTTCTCCTATATTTTATATTTTGTTCAACCTTTGCGGCAGTTATACTGTTATTTTTGCAGTATGAGTGTAATGGTCCGGGTAAACAATCTTTCCAAACAATTTGACGGGTTAAAGGCTGTAGATGAACTTTCTTTTACAGTAAATGAAGGAGATGTGTACGGTTTTTTGGGCCAGAATGGCGCCGGAAAGTCCACCACATTGCGCATGATGCTCACGCTCATAAAACCCAGCAGTGGCGACATCGATATTTTTGGAGAATCTCTGCAACAACATCGCAATAAAGTTTTGAGCCAGATAGGAGCTGTAATTGAACGCCCTGATTTATATAAGTACCTTACTGCATACGAGAACCTCTCCATTTTTGCGAGGCTGAGTGGTTTAAAAGTTTCCCGCAAGTTATTGATGGACCAATTGCAGATGGTTGGCCTCGCAGATAGAAGCGCTAGCAAAGTAAAAACTTATAGCCAGGGAATGAAACAACGCCTGGGCATTGCAGTGGCGCTCGTGCACAATCCTAAATTGATTTTACTAGATGAACCCACCAATGGGCTTGACCCACAGGGCATCGCAGACATGCGCAACCTCATCCTTGACCTGAGCCGTGAACACGGCAAAACGTTAATTGTATCCTCCCACCTACTTTCAGAGATTGAGCAGATAGCAAACAGGATGATCATCATTCATAAAGGAAAAAAAATAACAGAAGGTGTGGTCAGCGAATTACTGGACCCGTCACATACAGCGGTGGAATTAGATACTACCGACAATGCGGCTGCACTGGAGTTGCTGCAGCAGTCCCCGCAATGGTCGCCTTATCTGCAGCCTGCATCCAACGGTATAAAACTACAGATGAACAAAAGTGATATTCCAGCCCTTGCAGCCTGGCTAACGGAAACGGGTACGGGCATTTTGGCCATCAACCCAAGAAACACACTGGAAGAATTTTTCTTATCCTTAACCAACCCTGCCCGATATGTGGAACCTGTTGCAAATTGAATTGTTTAAAATTTCCCGTCGGCCCCGAACATATATAGCATTTGCCGCCATTACCGCTATTGTAGGCATTTTTCAATTTGCCTTTAAGGTAGATGGGCAGAGTTATATGAACCTAATGCTGCAAAGTGTGCAGGACAGTTTTGATATGGATAAGAGCAAAGCCATCAACGGCTATTTCATGTGTTACATCATATTGAACACTTTGCTTATACAGGTCCCTATATTGGTGGCACTTGTAGCAGGAGATGCCATTTCTGGCGAAGCCAATATGGGAACGCTTCGTTTATTATTAACAAAACCTATAAGCCGTAGTCAGGTAATATTAGTGAAATTTGCTGCGTCTTTGATTTACACCATTGGCCTGCTGATATGGATGGCGCTGATGGCATTGTTTGTAAGCCTGCTCATTTTTGGTGCCGATGATATGCTCATCTTTAGGGTGAAGGGCGATGAATCGCAGATATTACAAATAACCAAAGACGACATCATGTGGAGGTATTTTGCTGCCTTTGGTTATGCGGCGGTTGCCTTAACGGTTATTGCAGCATTGGCGATTTTGTTATCGGTGTTTGCAGAAAACTCCATTGGTCCTATCATAGCTACGGTTTGTATCGTAATTGTGTGTACCATAATCAGCAACATAAGCGTGCCCATTATAGACGATACCATAAAGCCCTGGCTCTTTACTTCTTACCTGGTGGGTTGGAAAGGATTCTTTTACATAGGTACCAATGCAGATGGTGAACCGCTAAAAGGAACCATAGAAAATTGGCCGGCTATCAGAAAAAGCCTGTTGATTTTAGTAGCTCATATTTTTATTTTTGTCACCGCTGCGGTGGTCGTTTTTAGAAGAAAAGATATTCTTTCCTAAGGGGCAAGAACTTTTTGTTTAGCTGACAACAACACGCAGTACAACGCCTTTTGAAGGTAATTTCAAAAAATACCCAATGAAAAAAATTAGCAAGTCCCTTTTAGCAACGGCCATCATTTGTGGCAGCAGCTTGTTTGCTGCGGCGCAAGATATTAGTTCCATTATTTTAAAGGCAAGGCAAAAAATAGACAAGGTCAACGATTACCAGGCTGCAGCCAGGATGAAAACGAATGTAACTTTTTTAAAAGTTCCTATTGCCACCGTGAATGTATATTTTAAAAAGCCCAACCTGCTTAAAGTAAAAAGTGAGAAAGGTGTTTCTTTTATACCCAAGGGAGCGGTGAGTATAAATATGAACAGCATATTGGGAAGCAACGACTATACAGTAATTGATGCCGGTAAAGATAAAGTAGGCAACATACCAGTGCGGGTAGCACGGTTGCTGCCCAACGATGATAACAGCGATGTGGTGCTGAGTACCGTGTATATAGATGAAATAACCAACCTCATATTAAAGGCGAAAACAACCACCAAAGAAAATGGTACCTACGAATTGGAGATGAGTTACGGCAAGTATGCGTCTTATGGGTTACCCGACAAAATCATTTTTTCTTTTAATACCAAAGATTATAAACTGCCCAAGGGCGTAACTTTCGACTTTGATGATGGTGCTTCAAAAACCCCTGCAGATAAAGCAAAAGCCAAAAAGGGCAGAGCTGAAATAACCTTCAGCAGTTATACGATCAATAAGGGATTGCCGGCTTCCGTTTTTTTATAGAGTTTCAGAGGTTTAGAAAGTTTCAAAAGTTTGAAAGGTTAGTCAACCTATTAAACACCTTAAACATTTGAAACCTTCACTCAACTCTCATCAATATTTATTCTTTCATCTACTGCATTGCGTAATACAGCAGCACTCATTTTTTTCAATGGATTTTTATACTGCTCCCCGTTTTCTTTGCGGTTATGCAATATCTGTATGCAGGTAAAAAGGGCCTCCCTAAAAGAAGATTCATCGGCAATGCCTTTGCCGGCAATGTCGAAAGCCACGCCATGGTCCGGCGAAGTTCTCACACCCTTGAGGCCGGCAGTATAATTTACCCCCTCACCATGCGCCAAAGATTTAAAAGGTATTAGTCCCTGGTCGTGATACATGGCAAGTACGGCATCAAATTTTTCGTACTGGCCTCTGGCAAAAAAAGCATCGGCAGGGTAGGGCCCAAAACACAAAGTGTTTTTTTGCCTCACTTCTTTAATGGTAGGTATAAGCACTTCTGTTTCTTCTTTGCCCACCAGCCCTTCGTCGCCGGCGTGTGGGTTTAAACCCAGTACAGCAATTCTTGGCTTATTGATGCCGAAATCCTTTTTAAGTGATTCGATCATTACCTGCAGTTTGCTCAGTATATTTTCCCTGGTAATATGTTGTGCCACATCTTTTATTGGCACATGCTCAGTGAGCAAAGCCACCCGCATGTTGTCCGCAACCATAAACATGGCTACATCTTTTGCCTCAAACAAATTTTTGAGATAGGGCGTGTGGCCGGTAAAATTAAAACTGTCTGACTGAATATTCTTTTTATGGATTGGGGCAGTCACCAGGCCATCGAGTTTGCCACCCTTCAGCGCTTCGGCCGCTATAGTCAAACTTATAACAGCATTGTTTCCCGCCTCTGCAGTAAGTTGGCCGGGGGCTATTTCTCCATCTTCTTCCCAGCAGTTGTACACATTTACCTGCTTGGGGTTGATGCGGGTGGCATCTTTAATACTGCTAAAGCTAAAATTTACGTCAGGAAGTGTTTTGCGGTAAAAATTGATCACCTTGTTGCTCGTAAAAATTACAGGTGTACAATATTCAAGTATTCTCGTATCACTAAAAGTTTTAATAATTATTTCAGGTCCAATGCCGTTGGTATCACCGCAGGAAATACCAATCACCGGCTTATTTTCATTTGCTACATTCATATAATAAACGCTTTGAGTTTGTAAAATTACATGTTATTGCCAACATAGCTTGCCCCTTGTTTAGGTGCCTTCCGGTAGATATT
>JBKJKD010000048.1:0-2680 GCA_046597635.1 Ferruginibacter sp.
GGGGCTACAATTTTATTAGCTTGGCCGGCGTGAGTAATGAAGCCGCTGCCGCCAGTATGGCTGCAACTGCTGCGGCAACTACTGCCGCAACCATGTAACTCCTAACGGTAGATCTATACCGTAAATTAAAAAGCTGCATCCATAACGGACGCAGCTTTTTAACCGTAATCATTACTTCAATTATTTACTCCATTGTTTTGTACTCTTTAAACAGTTTTACAGGACTGCCTTCTACTAATTTCTGGTACATTTTCCAGGACCCATTAAAAAAACTGTTACCCTTCTTTATGAGTTCTGCCACCTGTAATTCTGCCTCTGCAATCAAACGATCTTCCTGGGCACCTGGCAAGCTGTTTTTACCAACAACATTACCTCTTGCTTCTTGCAACGTGCCGTTTACAGTTACCTGCGGCACCTGTCCATAGCCCTGCTTTTCCTGCACCGTCCCTGTCATTTCTTCTTTGATAACTTTTATTTCTTCCTTTATTTTTTTGCTGACGCTCCGCAAACTATCGGCATCTTTTTTATCCATGCTAGCATAGCTGGCTTCCACCTTTTTCATCACTTCTTCTGCCTCTGCGAGTCTATCAGAAAGTTCTACCAGTTTCTGACTACTCTTATCAAGACGCTCAACGTATTTTCTGGTGGCGTCCCTAATGCTTTTATCCATCGGTGCATTGGGGTCATCCTTCACAGTTATCATCAAACTGTCTTTTAAATCTTTGCCGAGGCTGATCACCGCTTTGTACATACCAGGTTCTACGGGCAAACCGCCAGGTTCTGTTTTGCTGGTATCCCTGCCACCCCTGCCACCACCAAGACTCCGCACGCCAGCAGCATCCATGTTCCAGTAGACTACATTGAAACTGCTATCCACCTTAGTGCGCAGCATTCTAATCTGCTTGTTGCTGGCATCGTAAATTTTAATGATAGCACTATCTGCCAGTTTGTTTTTACCGGTATCTGTGGCCGATCTGTTTATTAGAAACGAGATAGGCGCACCATTTTTTTTATTCTCACCTTCATAAGTTCCCCAGGTGCTATATTGAATACCTGAGGCATTTTTTATGTTTGCCTGGTAAGCGGATGCGCCATCAAAAGCAATCAACTTATTGCTAAAGAGCATACCCTTATTGGCAGCAATTTTTCTAAGCGGGCGAATATTGTCCAGCACATAAATTGCCCTGCCAAATGTTCCTATCACAAGGTCTGCTTCTCTTTCCTGAATGGCCAGGTCGTAAGTAGATACAGACGGGTATTTATTTTTGAATTGTTGAAAATTTACACCGTTGTCAAAACTGATCCAAAGCCCCTGCTCTGTACCCACAAAAATCAAGTTAGGTTCTACCGGATCTTGTATCATACTTAGTGCATAGCCTTTTACCTTTTTGTCGTCTACCATCCTCGTCCAACTTTTTCCATAGTCTGTAGTACGAAAAATATAGGGTTGAAAATTGGCTCTCCTGTAGTCATTGCATACAACGAAGGCCTCCCCAGCATTGTATCTACTTGCTCTTATCTGCGCTACCCAACTGCCCAATGGCATACCCGGAATTTTACCTCTAAAATTTGTCCAGGTTTTTCCACCATCCCTGGTTAGTTGCACATTGCCATCGTCGGTACCCGTCCATAGTACACCCCGCTCTTTGCTACTGGGTTCAATACAAATAATGGTACAAAAATTCTCCGCACCGGTAATGTCTATGCTGATGCCTCCATTGTTAGTCTGATCTATTTTAGCACTGTCGTTTGTTGTAAGATCACCAGATATTTGCTCCCAGCCGGCACCGCTGTTAGTGCTTTTGTTTACAAACTGACTTCCGTAATAAATAGTGTTTTTATCAAACGGATCCTGGGCAATGGCAGCATTCCAGTTGAAACGCTGACGCACCGTGGACGACGGATTGGGCGGCTTTATACGCCAGCTTTCGCCAGTGGCAATGTTGTACCGGCCCAGGCTCCCACCCTGACTCATGCTGTATACCCAATTTTCATCTGCCGGGTGAGGCATTACATCAAAGCCATCACCACCACCCACAGCTTGCCAGTACGCATTTCTGATGCCACCTTCCATCCAGGTATAAGCAGGCCCATGCCAGCTTCCGTTGTCTTGTAGCCCGCCCATAATATTATAGGGAATTTTATTGTCAACGTTTACATGGTAAAACTGTCCCAGCGGAAGTTTCTCATCAAACGTCCAGGTTTTGCCCCTGTCACGGCTTATACCAATGCCACCATCATTACCATCGATGATAAAATTAGGGTTGATTGGATTGATGTAGAAAGCATGGTGATCTGGATGAATACCACTGTAGGGAATGATAGTTTTAAAACTTTTACCGGCATCTTCGCTCAGGCTTATCATTTGGTAAATTAGGTATACCCTGTTTTCATTCTGGGGATCGCAGGCAATGTCCTGGAAATAAAACGGCCTGTTGTTTACTACATCTTTGCTGCTGTTTACGAGCTCCCATTTCATACCGCCATCGTCCGATTTATACAAACCGTTTTTGGTAGATTCTACCAGGGCATACACCCTGTTTGACTGGCTATGACTGATGGCAAGTCCTACACGCCCATAGTTGCCCTCAGGCAAACCTTCTTCCTTTCCCAGCTTTTTGAAGCTGTTGCCCGCATCGTAGGAAACATAGATACCACTGGTTTTACCGCCGCTGGTAAA
>JBKJKD010000191.1:0-26579 GCA_046597635.1 Ferruginibacter sp.
TGTAGATAAATTTTACGATGCTGAAAAATTAAAGGCCATTGCCGAAGCAGCAAATGCCAAAGCAGGTGACTTGATTTTGATACTGGCTGGTGCAGAAGAAAAAACAAGAAAAGCTGCCAGCGACCTGCGTATGTACATGGGCACTACCCTGGGCCTGCGCAAAGCGGATGAGTTTAAATTGTTATGGGTATTAGACTTTCCTTTGTTTGAATATGCAGAGGACGATAATCGCTGGGTGGCACGCCATCATCCGTTTACATCTCCAAAGCCATCGGATATAGCCACCATGATAGGCAACAATCCCAAAATTGAAAACGCAGCAGAGTACTTAAAACATCCATACGCCAATATTAAAGCCAATGCGTATGATATGGTGCTGAACGGAAATGAAATTGGCGGTGGTTCTATTCGTATTTTCCAGAGAGAACTGCAGGAAAAAATGTTTGAAGCCTTAGGTATGGATGCAGAAGAGCAACAACATAAGTTTGGTTTCTTATTAGGTGCTTTCGAATATGGTGCACCGCCGCATGGTGGTATTGCCTTCGGTTTCGACAGACTTTGTTCTATACTAGGAGGCAGCGAAAGCATCCGTGATTTTATTGCCTTCCCAAAAAACAACAGCGGCAGGGATGTAATGATAGATGCGCCAAGTACGATTGATGATAAACAATTTGAAGAGTTGCAGATAAAGCTGGACTTGAAATCGCAAATTTTATGATTGCTGTTGTTCACTTAAAATCCATGGCGCCCCAAGTGCGCAAGGGTCAGCACGGGTGAAATTAAAAACACACTTCATCGAAGGCAGGAAAATATTTGAAACAATCTTGTTTCAAACAAAACTGTTTCAGGCAGCAATTACGTATGCCTTGCCCGGTCTTGTGCCAGGAGTAATTACCAACTTTTTAGGATTTCCAAATCAGAATATCATAGTATCTTTTGGGCTAAATTTTTTATGCGAATGAAGTCACTGGCAAGCAGTCTATTTTTTCTCCTCATAGGTTTTAGCTCCTGTACTAAAACAACCGGTAAAGACGACGTCGTCAACACGCTTTCTCCCAGCTCAAGTCTTAACGTAGCTTATGGGAGCAATGCAGCTCAGGTAATGGACGTGTACCTGCCTGCCAACAGAACGACAGCAACTACGAGAGTGATCATAATGATTCACGGTGGTGCCTGGAGCTCTGGCGATAAAGCAGACTTCAATGCCTTTGTAGACACCCTAAAAAGGAGGATGCCCACTTATGCCATCGTAAATATTAATTATCGGTTGGCCAGCGGATCGAATAATATCTTTCCTACTCAAGAAAATGATGTGAAGGCCGCGGCAGATTTCATTCATACAAAAAGAATCGAATACAACATCTCTGATAAGTTTGTACTGATGGGTGCCAGTGCCGGGGCACACCTTGCTCTTTTACACAGTTATAAATATCCCGATCCGGTAAATATAAAGGCTGTGGTTGATTTTTTTGGTCCGTCAGATATGGTAAAAATGTATCAGCAGCCAGCGCCACTCGTTCCTCCAGCTTTTATATCATCATTAATAGGAGGTACTCCCACGCAGTTGCCGGTACTTTACCAGCAATCCAGCCCCATTAATTTTATAAATGCCCAAAGTCCCCCTACTATCATTCTGCAGGGCGGGCTGGACCTGCTCGTATCTCCATCACAATCTGAGGCAGTCAAAAATAAACTCTCGCAGGCGGGCGTAGCAAACCAGTATGTATTTTACCCCTCGGGCGGCCATGGCGATTGGGATGCTGCAACATTTGCAGATGCCTTCAATAAAATACAAGCATTTCTATCAGTTCATGTTCCATAAAAGTTAGCAACCTTTTTTAAAGTATTCAATGAGATATCTTTTCCTTTTTATAATATTTTCAATTAGCTCGTCGCAGGGTCATTCACAGCTATATTTTAAATCTACCTTAAAATCCAGCCGGGAAAAAATGTATAAAAACCTGGTTCAAAATTCTATCAATAAAAATCTCTCTTCTCCGCTCACAGAGGCAACCGAGGAAGATTGGCAGGGTGCTTATTGGGCGTTAGAACTGTTGCAATACAAATCTCTATGGGTAAACGGAAGAATAGATTCGGCTGCCGAACTCATGCACAGCAGGTCTGAAAGTTTTCAAAGAGCAACGCTGGAATTATTGTACGGCAACTACCCGGATAAATATTATCAACAGGTAAAATTATTGCTGATGCAAACCAGCAATGCAAAAATATTTGCTATGTGCGCTGTTTATATTCTGAACAGTAAACGTGCAGCGGAAGATGTAAATTTTCTTTCGGTAAAAACAAAACAGCAGCTCGTAAACGATCAAGACAACCCTATTTTGCAACAACTACTTTACCAGATAGAGCAGTTTGGCAAGCCAATGCCAGTTGTAGCAATAGATGCATTGTTACAAAGAAATTATCTTGCTGGCCATGTAGTTGTTTTTAGTTTTCAGAGAAAAAATAGAAATTATCCCGGCCTTGTTATGGTAAGAGATGCGCAGGGCAACTTCATAAAAGACAGTACCGGCAATTATTTTGCCGTACCACAACTTGCCCGCAGTAGCAGTAGCCTGCCGGGCTATTTAACTAATGGCAACACCCCCGAAGGAATGTTTAGGATGAAAGGCTATGATGTTTCCTCTAATGGGTTTATAGGGCCCACGGTAAATGTGCAACTGAGCATGCCCTTTGAAAAGAACCCCAAGCATTTCTATGCAGATTCATCCATCACCGATACAAGCTGGAATATTCAAAATTATACAAACTTGCTGCCTAAAGAATTGAGGAATTATTACCCCTTGTACCAAAGTTACTATGCGGGCAAAGCTGGCCGCACAGAAATTATTATACACGGCAGCACCATCAATCCTGCATACTATACAGCTACCCCATATTACCCGCTGACACCCACCATGGGGTGCCTCACCAGCAAAGAAATATGGGATGAAGAAACAGGTAAGCGTGTGGAAAGTGATCAGCAAAAACTCATCAATGCCATCATACCGGCCGGTGGTGCACAAGGCTATGCCATTGTAATAAACCTTGATGATGAACAAAAGCCTGTTCTTTTGTATGATGTAGTTCCACTCATTGAAAAGACCCATAAGAGATAAAAATCCCCTGTAACTTTACGGCATGAACACAGCTCCGCTTGCAGAAAGAATGCGACCGACTGCCCTTGATGAACTTTTTGGACAGCCGCAGCTTACCGGTAACGGCAGCATGCTTCGCACCGCTCTGCAAAACGGAAAGATCCCTTCTATGATTTTATGGGGACCACCCGGTGTTGGCAAAACTACTGTGGCCAATATTATTGCACACAGTTTACAACAACCATTTCATCAACTGAGTGCCATTTCCGCAGGCGTAAAGGAGGTGAGAGAAATTATCGAGATTGCTAAAACACAACCCGGCGCCATCCTCTTTATAGATGAGATTCATCGGTTCAACAAAGGGCAGCAGGACGCCTTGCTGGGCGCAGTAGAAAAGGGAACGATTACCTTGATTGGTGCCACCACAGAAAATCCTTCTTTTGAAGTAAACAGTGCCTTGCTAAGCCGATGCCAGGTATATATTTTAAAGGCACTTGAGGAAGAGCAACTGGTAGCACTGTTAAAACATGCAACCACAACAGATGATATCTTAAAAGAAAAAAATATTGTTTTAGAAGAAACAGAAGCATTGATCCGCATATCTGGCGGCGATGGCCGCAAGCTGCTTAACCTGCTGGAACTTGTTATAGATGCCTGGCCCGAAGCCAAAAGCAAAACAGATCAAATTAAGATTACGGATGATTTTGTGATGACGGTAGCACAGCAACGCATAGCGCTATATGATAAAAAAGGCGAGCAGCATTACGACATCATTTCTGCCTTTATAAAAAGTATGCGTGGCAGCGATCCTAATGCTGCCGTGTACTGGCTGGCCCGTATGATAGAAGCAGGGGAAGATGTAAAGTTCATTGCCCGGCGCATGCTCATTTTCGCCAGCGAAGATATTGGCAATGCCAACCCCAATGCGTTGCTGCTGGCCACGAGTACTTTTCAGGCAGTGAGTATGATTGGCTACCCGGAGAGCCGCATCATTTTATCGCAATGTGCCATTTACCTGGCTACGTCGGCAAAAAGTAACGCATCTTATCTTGCCATCAACGATGCGTTGGATGCTGTAAGGAAACAGGGCGATCTGCCAGTGCCACTGCATTTGCGCAATGCCCCCACCAAACTCATGAAGCAGATGGACTATGGTAAAGACTATCAATACGCACACAACTTTGAAAATAATTTTATACTACAGCAGTTTCTGCCACCGGAGCTGGACGGTCGTGTATTTTACGCTCCGCAAAAAAATGCTCGGGAAGAAGAGCTGAGGAAGTTTTTAAAAGAACGGTGGAAAGAAAAGTACCGATATTAGTGTTGGCGATCATTATGCAGTAATAAAAAATTTATGGTAGCGGCGGTAAAAGATATAGAGACAAGACAGGATATTGAATTGTTTATACGCAGGTTTTATGAAACCGTAAAACAGGATGAAACAATTGGAGTTATTTTTACAGAAGTTGTAAAGATGGATTGGGAGCATCACATCCCTGTGATAACAGATTTTTGGGAAACCATCCTCTTAGACCATCCGGTGTATACAAAGAATGCAATGGAGGTGCACTACCATCTAAATCAAATATTTCCTTTAAAGAAAAAACATTTTGATGCGTGGATCAGTATTTTTAACAATACACTGGATGCGATGTATACAGGCCCCGTAACAACATTAGCCAAGACCAGAGCTGCCGGCATAGCTGCCGTAATGCAACACAAAATGAACCCTAGCACAATATGATAAAAGAACCCATCTGGACGTTTAAGAAATTTGAGGAACTCACTGTGGCAGAACTTTATTGTATACTGCAGCTTCGCAGCGAAGTATTTGTGCTCGAACAAAATTGTATTTACCAGGATGCTGATGGAAAAGATTTGAACTCCTATCATTTGTGTGGCTGGCTGGGAGATCGCCTGGTTGCCTACTGCCGTATTTTACCGCCCGGCCTTGCCTACCCTGAGGCCAGTATCGGCAGGGTTATAACCAGTCCCGCTCATCGCAAAGATGGATATGGCAAAACGCTCATGCAAAAAGCCATTAAAAAAACATATGAACTTTTTAATATTACAACTATAAAAATAGGTGCTCAGCAGTACTTGCTACAATTTTACGGCAACCTTGGTTTTAAGCCCACCGGCGATCCTTACCTGGAAGACAATATTCCCCATATTGCCATGTTACATCAGCCGTAACTTTCTAACACATACAATAATTAGTTAAGGCCTTCGTTTTAGTAGGAAGCCGGTGCTTTGCATTGGTCTATATCCAAAAAATACTATAGAAAGCCTAAACCAATTCTGATGAAACCTTATTTACCTAACTGTTTTTATAAAGCTGGGCTCACCCTACTCTGCATAGCTTTTTTGCAAAACAAAGTTTCCTCCCAACACCTGGTACTTGGCAACGAAAAGCTTAAAGTAGAAGTAGGTGTCAACTTTGGCCCTTCCTTTTTTTTAGGCGACCTCGGTGGAAATTATGGTAAGGGTACCAGATTTTTGAAAGATCTAAACCTAGAAGAAACGAGGTTGATGAAAGGAGCTTTTATTTCAGTTTACCCAGCGGATTGGATAGGCTTTAGGGTTGCTGCGCAAATAACTTACCTATCTGGTAAAGATATTAACATCGATACTTATGGCGAGGATGAGACATACCGAAAGGAACGTAACCTCGATTTTAAAAGCAACGTATGGGAAGCTTATGCGGCCCTGGAAGTTTTTCCGTTGATGATGTTTAATAAATATGATGACTATGATCCCCGTTTAAAACCATATGGCATAATAGGCGTGGGGCTTTTCAATTTTAATCCCAAAGGATCACTTACTGCCAGCAACGGAACTAAAACATGGTACGAGTTGCAGCCGCTGAGAACCGAAGGGCAAGGCTTTGCCGAGTACCCGTCAAAAAAACCGTACAACCTTACCCAAATAAATATTCCGATGGGTATGGGTGTCAAATATGAACTAAGCGAAAGAGTGAACATAGGTACTGAGTTTCTTTACCGAAAAACTTTTACTGACTACATTGATGATGTGAGCACCACCTATATTAATCCCATCTACTTTGACAACTATTTGTCCAACCAGGATGCGGCGCTTGCACGAAAACTTCACGATAAAACAAATTCATTGGTTATACCCGCCAACAGAACCAGACCCGGCGAACAAAGAGGGAATTCCAGAAATATGGACGCCTATTTTTCAACAGTGCTTAAGATAGGAGTAAGACTTGGTGCTATCTACAATAGCTCAGCGGACAGAAATGCAGCACGTCAAACAAGGTGCCCCAATTTTTATTAATATTAAACCCTTCGAGAGTGGTAAAAAACCTGGTTTACAAGATTTTCTTTTTGGCAAGTTGTATGGCCTTGATCCTTATTGCGCTTAGCTCCACAGCTTATAGTAACGAAACTGCCGGTAAAACGGTTGTATTATTTTCTAAGGCAAACAAGGGAAAAATAAACGTTCAAATAAAAGGCCCTTCACACAAAAAGATTCAACTATACATTTTTGATGCAGGCGGACAACTGGTGCACAAAACAGAAAGCAACGCCAGTAAGTTGATCACTTTGTATGACGTAGAGCGGGGCCAGTATCTTTACCAGTGCTTTGAAAATGATGTTGAACTAAAGAGCGGAAACCTGTCGGTTTATAAAAATAGAATTGATTATGACTAATATTTAAGTGCAAGATATACGGCAGAAGCGCCCATCCTTAAACGGATAACAAAGTATATTCATATACATTGAATACCCCTGAAACCACAGCTTTCGTTTCGTCACTATTTCTTGCCTTAATTTTTTCTGAATTACAGAGTTGATTAAATTAACAACAATTAAAAAGCCATGGAATACGAGCCATGGCCTTTTTTTGCACTGTTGTATAATAATAATGTCCTACAAAAGATTAGGCGTACTCTTCTTTTAGATATTTCGCTGTGAAGCTTTCTTTTACGTTGACCAAACCTTTGGGTGCTCCCTGGTATAAAACGGTTCCGCCACCACTACCGCCTTCGGGCCCTATATCCATGATGTGATCTGCTACTTTTATCATGTCCATATTGTGCTCAATCACCAATACCGTATTGCCCCTATCCACCAATTTGTTTAGCACATCTAACAAATGTTGTATATCCTGAAAATGCAGGCCCGTGGTTGGTTCATCTAAAATATAAAAAGTCTTCCCCGTGTCTCTTTTGCCTAGTTCTGTAGCGAGCTTCACCCGCTGCGCCTCTCCTCCGCTAAGTGTAACAGCACTTTGCCCCAGCGTAATGTAGCCCAGGCCAACTTCCTGCAGTACTTTTATTTTTCGGTAAATAAAGGGCACTGCACTAAAAAATTCCACGGCTTCATCTACAGTCATATCCAGTACATCGCTGATGGACTTTCCTTTGTATCGTATCTCAAGGGTTTCCCGGTTATATCTTTTACCATTGCACTTTTCACAATGGACATACACGTCTGGTAAAAAATTCATTTCTATCACCCTCATGCCGCCACCTTCACATACATCGCATCTACCCGTTTTTACATTAAACGAAAAACGACCTGCGTTGTATCCTCTTATTTTGGCCTCGGGCACCAGGGAAAACAAAGTTCTAATATCTGTAAAAAAACCACAGTAGGTGGCTGGATTGCTCCGGGGCGTTCGCCCAATCGGGCTTTGGTCTATTTCAATTACTTTATCAATTAATTCCAACCCCTTAATAGATTTGTAGGGCAAAGCTTCTGTTTTTGACCCATAACAAAAATGGCTTAGTAAAGGATAGAGGGTTTCATTGATGAGCGTAGACTTTCCGCTGCCGCTAACGCCTGTAACCAAAATCAACTTTCCCAACGGAAATTGAACACTTACATTTTTTAAATTGTTGCCAGTAGCGCCTTTGAGTTCTATGGTAAGTCCGTTTCCTTTTCTAATTTCAGCAGGCACAGCAATGCCTTTTTTACCACTTAGGTAAAGCGAAGTGTCAGAGCCCGATTTTAAAACTTCCTTTGGTGTACCGGCTGCAACAATGGAGCCGCCATGTGTACCGGCACCGGGACCAATATCCACCAGATAATCGGCCGCCAACATAATGTCTTTGTCGTGTTCTACTACCAGCACACTGTTTCCAATATCCCGAAGGTTTTGGAGTGCCTTAATCAACCTTTGGTTATCCCGCTGGTGCAGACCAATGCTGGGCTCGTCTAAAATATAGGTGATACCCTGCAGCTGCGAGCCTATTTGCGTTGCCAGTCGAATGCGCTGGTACTCTCCGCCACTCAAGCTTTTAGACGGGCGGTAAAGGGTTAAATAAGTAAGCCCCACATTAATCATAAAGGTGAGCCGCTCCCGTATTTCTTTAAGGATGTCTTTTGCAATAAGGTTTTGCTTGCTTACCAGCCGCTTCTCTACGCCTTCGAACCAGGCAAAGAGGTGATCGAGATCCATAGCACTGAGCTCTGCAATATTTTTTTCATCCACTTTAAACCAAAGACTTTCTTTGCGTAGCCTTGTGCCAGCGCAGGTTTCGCATGCCTTTAGCTTCATATATTTTTCCACCCAATCTCTCATGGCCTCTGTAGTGCCCGGCGAAGAAAACCAGCGTTTGAGCATATTTACGATACCCTCGTATTCCGTAGCATAATAAATAGATCCTTCCTGCGGCACATCCATTTCAATGTCTGCATTCTCTTCTTCCACCACCTCTTCTTTTCCATACAACAAAATGTTCAACGCTTTTGCAGGCAGATCTTTAATGGGCTTATCAAGGGAAATTTTATGCTTCTTTGCCAACTGTTGCACCTGCTTAAAAATGTAGGCTTCCCTTTCTTCGCCAAGCGCCGCAATACCCCCGTTCTTTACGCTGATGGCCCTGTCGGGTATAACCGCATCCATGTTTACCTGGTACACCGTACCTAGCCCTTTACAGGTAGGGCAGGCGCCGTAAGGTGAGTTAAAGGAAAATGCATTGGGGCTCGGTTCTTCGTAACTAATACCCGTGTCTATACACATCAATTGCTTGCTGTACTGCACTACTTTGTTATCGTCGTTGATGAGAAGAAACAATAAATCTTTTCCCATTCCCAAAGTTTTTTGTACACTCTGGCTCAGTCTAAATTTCATGTCATCTGTAACCTGCAATCTGTCTACTACCACTTCTATATCATGAATCTTATAACGGTCTACTTGCATGCGGGCCGTGAGGTCCAGGACTTCGCCATCCACCCGCACTTTTACAAATCCCTTCTTGCGAATGTCTTCAAACAATTCTCTGTAATGCCCTTTACGCCCTCTCACCAGCGGCGCCAGCAAACTGATCTTTTTATTTTTAAATTTAGCATAGATGGATTGTACAATTTCCTCTTCGCTGAACTTCACCATTTTTTTACCGGTGTTGTAGCTATAAGCTTCACCCACACGTGCATAGAGTAAACGCAGAAAATCATAGATCTCTGTAATGGTACCAACCGTACTCCGAGGATTTTTGTTGGTAGTTTTTTGCTCTATAGAAATTACGGGTGATAGCCCGGTAATCTTATCTACATCTGGCCGCTCCATATCTCCCACAAATTGGCGGGCATAGGCACTAAAACTTTCCATATACCTGCGCTGGCCTTCGTTGTAAATAGTATCAAAGGCCAGCGACGATTTACCGCTGCCACTTACTCCTGTAAAAACAACCAATTTGTTTTTGGGAATGCTGATATCGATGTTTTTGAGGTTGTGCTCCCGGGCACCAAACACTTCAATAAATTCTTCTGTAGTTTTAACTGCAACGGGTGTTGCCTTTTTTGTAGCCATTATTTTACTCCTTATGGTAAAGATACAAACAAACGCAAACTGGTATTGTTAGCCCACTGACAAAGTATTTGTTGGAAGAGGGGACCTGCAGATGTTAAAGAAAATATCTATATCAATTAGCTATGAATCCGCAATCAACAACTATTTAAGTAAGGGATGTAGTTGATGGAAAACAGGCAACCGCACCTTAATTTTTTAAACACCCCGGCAGAATCAATACAAAAAAAATTGTCGCTAATCTTTGTGGATGCCTGCCCGTATTGGCTTTTAGCCAACGATGCTACCAAGAAATAGCTTAAAAAATAAAATTATTTGGCTGATAAATATTTACCCCTATAACTTTGCGAAAGCTTACGAGCAAGTAAGCAAGTTCTTAAATCATTCACTTATCAAGAAAGGCAGAGGGTAATGGCCCGTTGAAGCCTTGACAACCTATCCCGACCATGGTCGGGAAAAGGTGCCAATTCCATCCCGACCGGAGGTCAGGACAGATAAGTCAGATACATAGCCTCAAAATATTCTATAATATTCAAAGCTCATCTGATTTATCGGATGAGCTTTTTTGTTTTACAAACAACCGCTGTTGGGGTTTTCAACCACCGACAGGGTCGGGCTTGCAACAAAAAATCTCCTCCGATAATTTTCTACGGATTCCTCTTGTTAGTGCTTACATTTTATTTTTTCACCGGGTACATTTAAAAAATTCTGCACCCGCAAATCAAAAAAATTATGAGCAACGCAACACAACTCATTCACAGCATTCCCACAGACCCATTAACAGGTGCACTGAGTGTACCCATTTACCAAACCAGCACATTTGAGCAGGATGCTCCAGGTGTAAACCGGGGCTACGATTATGCCCGATCTAACAACCCAACCCGACAGGCACTGGAAACCCTCGTAGCAACTTTAGAAAAGGGCACAGTAGCTGCGGCATTTGGAAGCGGACTTGCTGCTATAGATGCTGTGGTAAAATTGTTACAAACGGGCGATGAGATCCTTGCTGTGGATGATATTTACGGTGGCGCCTTCAGGCTATTTACACAGGTTTACGAAAAATTTGGCATCAAAGTAAACTATGTGGATACCACCGAGGTAGCCAATGTGTTCAACGCCATCACTGCCAATACCAAACTGATATGGCTGGAAACACCCACTAACCCTGCGCTGAAAATAAGCGATATAAAAGCGATTGCGGCAATTGCTAAAGCCAGCAACTGCCTGCTTTGTGTAGACAATACTTTCGCCTCCCCTGCCCTGCAGCAACCGCTTGCGCTAGGCGCAGATTTGGTGGTGCACAGTGCCACCAAATACCTGGGTGGCCACAGCGATTTAATTGCGGGCATTGTGGTGGCCAAAGAAAAAGAACTGGGTGCCAAAATAAAATTTTTGCAAAATGCCACTGGCGCTATCCTTGGGCCATTTGATAGTTGGCTTGTTATTCGGGGAATTGAAACGCTTCACTTACGCATTCAGCAACATTGTCGTAATGGACAGGCCGTTGCCGAATTTTTGGAAACACATCCTGCTGTAGACAAGGTGTATTATCCAGGATTGACTACGCATAAAAATCATCTTGTTGCCAGGCAACAAAGCAAAGGCTTTGGAGGCATTGTATCGTTTACTCTAAAAAATGATACAGAGGATGCAGCAATTAAATTTGTAACATCTACCCAATATTTTAAATTGGCCGAAAGCCTTGGTGGCATTAAAAGCTTAATCTCCCATCCGGCCAATATGACCCACAAGTCTATCCCGGCAGCAAAAAGAAAAGCTGCTGGTGTGGCAGATAGTCTTATTCGCCTGAGTGTAGGGCTAGAAGAACCTGAAGATTTAATTGAGGATTTGAAAAGCGCTTTTATCCATCTTGAGAACACCGAATTTATAACCAATACAAGCATTACTATTGTGAACACTGTTGTATGATGGTGCTTTTGGAAACACATTAATGTCGACCCGCCTGCAGTCTTTGCTGAAAGAAATAATTTTTTCCCAAATAAAAAATAATCAAATTAACCATGTCCACTTACATTCAGTCTAATTTACCCGCATCAAAAAAACTAACAATTGGCCTCGTTGGCTTCGGCATTGTAGGAAAAGGTTTATACGATGTGTTGCAATCTGCACCAGCTTTACAGGCATCTATAAAGAGAATATGCATAAAAAATCCCGAAAAAGAAAGAGCCATTCCAGCAGCATATTTTACAACCAGCTCAGCTGCCCTGCTGAATGACGAGGAAATAAATGTGATTGTAGAATTGATAGACGATGCAGACGCCGCTTACGACATTGTAAAAGCGGCCTTGCAAAAAGGTAAAGCTGTGGTGAGCGCCAACAAAAAAATGATTGCTGCACACCTGGAAGAATTATTGCACCTGCAACAAGAATATAAGACAGCATTTTTATACGAAGGCTCCTGCTGCGCCAGTATCCCCATCATTAGAAACCTGGAAGAATACTACGATAACGATTTACTTTCTTCTGTAAAAGGAATTGTAAACGGCAGTACCAATTATATTCTTACAAAAATATTTGAAAATGGGCTTTCTTTTAAAGATGCTTTGCTGGAGGCGCAACAACTTGGTTTTGCAGAAAGCAATCCTGCTCTCGACATTGAGGGGCATGATGCTGCCAATAAATTAGCCATCCTGCTTGCACACGCCTTTGGTAACCTTGTTTCGCCGCAAGATTTTATTTACAGTGGCATAACTTCCATAAAAAACACAGATGCTATCCTGGCGCTACAAAAAAATCTTAAGATCAAATTGGTAGCTACTGCTCAAAAAATAAACAATAACCAGTTGGCTGCTTTTGTACTGCCACAATTTGTAGAAGCTAATGACGACCTATTTAATGTATCTGATGAATTCAACGGCTTGGTTACAGAAAGCAGTTTTGCAGACAAGCATTTTTTTAAAGGGAAGGGTGCTGGCGCCTATCCTACGGCAGCGGCTGTGCTAAGCGATATTGCAGCACTTAGGTACGATTATAAATATGAATACAAGAAATACCTGCAACAAGATAACTTAGTGTTAAGTAACAACTATTATCTCAAAATATACGTGAGTGCAGATGTTGCAGAGAAAATAAATAAAACTGATTTTGAATGGGTAGAAGAATGGCACAATGAAGCTGGCAATTACTGGATGATTGGCATCATTCACGCCAGTAAGTTGTTGCAAAACAACTGGTGGAAACAAGAGGGAGTGTCTCTTATTTTACACCAAAACCCTATCGTGAACGATGTAGAATATAAGAAAATAGGAAAAAAGAGTTTAGAGTTGGCCGGGGTATTGTAACAGGAGATAATCCTACTGAAAAGCAGTCGTTGTGCCTATTTTTGTTAACTTTGGAAAAATTATTTAATCATGGTATCAATCATAAAAAAATCTACACTTACAATTTTGCTGTTCATAACAATAGCTTCCATTTTTTCTTGCAGCACCAGCCGCCGCACCCTTGCTATTGAGGAAGGATGGGAATTATTGGGAGAAAGCAAAGCCAACTTTGTAAGAGACAAGGACCAGGTTGATGTATTAAGTCCGGAACGTTTTACCGCTATTCGGTTTAAGGTAGAGGATAAAGAGATCCACCTTAGCAACTTGAATGTCGTTTATCAGAGTGGCGACAAATTAAACCCTGTGATGGATGATGACCTTGTAGCAGATCAGTTTAGCCGTATCATAGAATTGGGTGCTGAAGGAAAGTCCATTCGTAGCATTGATTTTTCGTACCGCTCCAAGGGCAATATTTTAAAAGGCCGGGCAAAAATACTGGTTTTTGGAAAGCGTTATGTGGCTCCTGTTTATAACCAAAACCCCAACCAATAATCATATTCATAAATCATAAAAAAACCTGGAACAGTTGTTCCAGGTTTTTTTGTGATTTACTTTTTCCATTCGTGTTCAAGAATACTCATTTCTACCAGGCTCCACCACTCACCCTTGTGCAAGAGCACGTCCCGTGATATACCATCTACACTAAAACCAGAAGACTTATAACATTTGATTGCAGCAGTGTTGAAATCATATACACCTAAGCTGATACGGTGCAGATTTAGTTCTTCAAAGCCGATTTTTAACACTGCCCTCATCATATCCTTGCAGTAGCCTTTACCCTTGTGCGGCCCGCTTCCTATCAATACCCTGCTAATGCGTGCCGACTTATTTTTACGACTGATACCACCCAACGAAATGTGGCCAACAATGTCCCCCGAGGCTACCTCTACCACTTTATACACAAATGCATCTGAAGTAGCCGGATCGTTTGTATTGGAAATATACCAATCCATACTTTGCCAGGTTAAGGGAAAACTAAACAGAGACCCTGCCCAGTTTATAAGAAGTTCTTCATTGTCTATCCAGTTAATTAATTGGCGAAAATCGTCTGGGGTAAAGTACTCAAGTCTTATCATATACCGATCACTGAAAAATATTGCTGTTTCATATTTCAGCAAATGTAAATGATAAGTTGAATTTCAAATGATATAGTTTAGCGCTCAACGCCGGTTCTAAAAAGCGGCTTTGATAATTGGTGCAAGCAGTGCAACCCATCGTGCATATTGCTTACCCGAAGGATGAAGACCGTCACCTGCAATTAAAGTTGGATCTAACCGTGCTTCCCTTGATATGCCTGTAATGTCCAGGTAGGCCACACCTGTAGAATTGGTAATTTGTTTGTTGATGGCGTTGAATTCGTTTATCTCCCTGGCTATCCTGGCTGTATCGCTGTTTTGCGCAAAAGCTGTCACGCTGTAATCTGGTATGGATAGCACAAATACTCTCGCTTTATTTCCTCCGGCGTAACCGACCGCTTTGTTTAGCAGATCGGTGAACTGTATTTTATACTCTGCCTGGCTTCTTCCCTGGTACTGGTTGTTTACCCCTATTAGCAATGTTACAATGTCGTAGTTTGTTGCGGGAGCATTACTGGCAAGGGCAGATAAGAGGTTACCTGTGGTCCACCCCGAAGTAGCAATGATCTCGGGCACCTTAAATGGCAAACCTTGCTGCGATAAGGAGACGGCTGCCTGGTTGGGAAACCGTTGGTCTTCTGTAACTGAGCTGCCGATGGTATAAGAATCGCCCAAAGCGAGATAGGTTTTGAGACTGCGCATTGTATCTACAGGCACAATGCCGCCACCTCCGGTATCTCCGCTACCAGGGACAGTTTTTGTGCAACTTAGCACGCTTACCAGTATAACAGCTGATAGTAAACCTTGGGCAAGAGTAAACATATTTAATTTGAAAACCTTCATGTTTTAAATTACGATAATCTCTAAGGAAGGGTTCGCTGCTAAAGCAGCTACCCTGTTAAAAATATTTATGGAAAGATCCTGATAACTTTTACAAAGCGTGGAATGAAATAGCTATTCAGCGTTGAAAACATAACACCCTTGCCAGAGGCGGCATGAATAAAAGTAAAATTATTCTTTGTATTTTCTGTAACGATGCCCATGTGACCCACTTCCCCGCTGTTGGCATTGGAGCCTGTAAATAAAATAATATCTCCCCGTTTGCTATCACCGGGTTTTACTTCCATTCCCGCATTTGTAAAATCGGAGGATGTGCGGGGCACTGAAATCTTAAAATTATGAAAAACATAATTGATAAACCCCGAGCAATCGAATCCATTTTCTTTTTTCATAGACCCGAAACGATAAGGTATACCCAGTAACGTTTCGGCAAAACTTACAAGATCATTTGCAACTACAGATTTTACATCAATGTTTCGGACGGGTACCTTTTTCTTTATAACGACCGTACTCCTTAATTCTTTCACTTTAACAGCTGCGGTAGAATTTGCTTTGCGGCTTGCTCCGCAACTTTGAAGCATCCAACATACTAAACCTAATCCTGCTATTTTTATTAAATTCATTCCTTTCATTTTATTAGTGCCAGCAAAAGTAATTGTGTTATTCTCTGGAAATATTATCAATCCTTATTTCGCTGATAAACCTGTCTCCATCGCTGCGGGCATTTTGAATTTTCATAACTACATTCATCCCTTTGGTTACTTTTCCGAAAGCGGCATAACCTTGTCCATCTGCATTGCCCCGGCTACTACTGTCAAACTGCTTTTGGTCTCCAATGCAAATAAAAAATTCCGAAGTTGCTGAACCCGGAGTGGTGCGGGCCATGGAAATTACACCACTTTCGTGGGTGAGACCGGTAAGTCTTGGGGACTCATGCAGGGTTCCCTTCAAAGCAGCCTGCTTAGCCGGGTTAGAAATACTAATACCACCCTGAATGAGGCCAGTATTGTATTCTGCCGGTACATTATCATTTTTTAATACCCTGTAAAAACTGGCGTTTTTGTAGAGGCCATCATCTACATATTGTAAAAATGCAGCCGCCGTTTTTGGCGCTTTGGCTGGATACAGCTCAATCTCAATATCGCCATAACCTGTTTCAATGATCACATTGTTTTGATTCTTTTTAGCAGCCGTGCAGCCGGCTACAAACATTAACAGGAGTAGGTAGCTATAAAGTTTATTCATAAAAGCAATTTACCTATTTTTTATTGCATGGGTTTATAGACGCAGATACATAAACAAAAACACCTATGCCTGCCAAAACTGCTGAAAACGGAGTGTGTTTTGTGAACCGATTTTGTGACCTTTGCAAAAAAATTTGGAACAATGCAAATTGAAGTTTTAAAATCGAAAGTACACCGGGCAGTTATCACAGAAGCTAACTTAAATTACGTGGGTAGTCTCACTTTAGATGAGGACCTTATGGATGCGGCCAACCTAATTGAAAATGAAAAAATACAGGTGGTAAACGTAAACAATGGCGAAAGAATTGAGACCTATATCATAACGGGGAAAAGAGGCAGTGGTGTAGTTTGTCTTAATGGACCGGCAGCACGAAGAGGTGCAGAAGGAGATATTGTAATTATCATATCTTATGCAAGCATGGATTTTGAATTTGCCAAAACCTTTAAACCCAGCATCGTTTTTCCGGGCAACGGCAACAAACTGAAATAGATCATTGTTAATCAGGCGACCTCCCGAAAATAATTCCTGATGCTTGCGGGATAGTCATGCAAAGTAAGAGACTTTGCTTCTCTTGCTGCATAAGGTCTGCCCTCTTACATTATCGGATTCAATTACTTGGATTAGTTTCCATGGAACATCATATTATCTAAACAACAACCTAGGATTCTTAAAAAAAACCAAAAGCCCCACGAAATAAATCGTGGGGCTTGCAATGGAATTTTGGTCGGGATGGCCCCGATTTAATCGGGGCGACCTTCCGGCCGTAAAGCTGGACGCTATAATTCCGGTGTGATATTATGGTCCTTTAAATACCGGCCAATACCTCTTGTCAAGATTTTATTCTCCAGAATCATGGCTAGTAATTTACCCTCGCATTCAATCACATAAATTAGTTTCCATGGAACACCGTAGCGTATGCTGAGAGATTCAAAATTATTATGCCTGTGCACCCTAACAGCCACATCGTTCGTAATGCCAACATAAAACTTCTTAGCCAATTCACTGTATAAAAAATAAACACTGCAACTCATCATTTTAAAACCAAAAAGCCCCTCGAAATAAATCAAGGGGCTTGCAATGGAATTTTGGTCGGGATGGCAAGATTCGAACTTGCGACCTCCTGGTCCCAAACCAGGCGCGATAACCGGGCTACGCTACATCCCGAGTGGATAAAACCTTGCATGAGTTTATTGGGATCACTCATACTAATAATTTCAAAAAATCTCTACATTAAAATAGCTTGCGGAGAGAGTGGGATTCGAACCCACGGTACAGTTTAACCCGTACGACGATTTAGCAAACCGTTCCTTTCGGCCTCTCAGGCATCTCTCCTCTTAACACTAACTGTTAAGGGGCAGCAAAAATACACTGCAAATACTTACTACCCAAAACTAAATAGAAAAACATCGAAATTATTTTTTAGATGTGGTTAATCAATACACATGGGCCTAAAAAATAAAAAATCCGGTTAAAAACTAACCGGATAAATGATATTTTTTTGGGGCTTTACATGGCTGCAAGCTGAACCTTTTGCTGCAACTCCAATACACTTTCTTTAAATAAAGTATCAGTATCCATCAGGTCTTTTACAGTTTGGCAACTATGGATAACCGTGGTATGATCCCGTCCTCCAAAATGTTCCCCAATTGTTTTCAACGAATTTTTTGTGAATGCTTTAGAAAGATACATGGTTATTTGCCTGGCTTGTACGATTTCCCTCTTGCGTGTTTTTTGCAACAGCTTATCATAGGGTACATCAAAATACTCGCACACCATTTTTTGGATAGCATCGATGGTTATCTCCTTGCTGGAAGATTTTACAAAGTTTCTGAGTACTTTTTTAGCCAATTCAAGGTCTATTTCCCTTTTATTTAGCGAAGATTGTGCCAACAATGATATAAGAGCACCCTCTAATTCCCTGACATTGCTATTGATGTTATAGGCAATATACTTCACTACTTCACGTGGCATTTCGAGACCATCGTTCTTCATTTTATTATCCAGTATCTCAATCTTTGTATCGTAATCTGGCGACTGCAAATCAGCGCTGAGGCCCCACCGAAATCTGCTGAGCAATCTCTCCTGAACACCTTCCAGGTCTTTCGGCGACTTATCGCTCGTAAGAATAAGTTGCTTCCCGCTTTGATGCAAGTGATTGAAAATAGAGAAAAACGCATCCTGCGATTTTTCAGCCCGGTTAAAAAATTGTATATCATCAATAATTAACACATCTATCAATTGGTAAAAATGTATAAAATCATTGATAGCATTATTACGGCCATGATCTATGAACTGGTTGATAAACTTCTCCGAGCTTACATACAATACCACTTTGTTATGGTGCAAGCGTTTTACTTCATTGCCTATGGCCTGTGCCAAATGCGTTTTACCTAATCCTACACCACCATATACCACCAAAGGATTAAAAGAAGTTGCGCCTGGCTTTTCTGCCACCGTTTTTCCTGCCCTTCTAGCCACCCTGTTACAATCTCCTTCAATAAAGGATTCAAAAGTGTAGGTCTGATTCAGTTGCGAATCAATCTGCATCTTTTTTAAACCCGGTATTACAAACGGATTCTTAACAGGATTATTTATAACAAGCGGAAAGTCCATTTCATTATTTGAATATGATTTGTATCCATGCCCTGGCACATCCATCGTGAGCGGCTTGTTTTTACTATTGCCGCTATCCACCATGATGCGATATTCCAGCATCGCTTCTTTTCCTAATTCTCTCTTTAGCGTTTTAGCAAGCAGTGAAACATAATGTTCTTCAAGATATTCATAAAAAAACTGGCTTGGCACCTGGATGGTTAAAACTTTATCTTTTAACCCCACCGGCTTAATTGGCTCAAACCATGTTTTGAAATGCTGCCATTCTACAATGTCCTTAATAATTTCTAAACAGTTAGCCCAAACTTTTTCAAAAGTTTTATCCATTTTGCTCCTTATACAATTTATAGCGGTTGAGTGAAATTATTTTCTATGGGGTGATCCTGCTTCAAACAATTTCGAGGTTTATTAGCGGGAGAGCGAATATCAAAATAATTTGTTGAAAAAAAAATTTTTTATTCGTTTGCATTTCCCGCAGGCAACACAGTATGGACATTAGCCGTAAGCAGTCTTTTTGGTCTCTAACCCGCTACACTAAAGCTTTCATGTAAACCCAATACCGTGGCTTCTTTTCATCATTTATGCCTCGAAAGAAATATTAATTATACACATAAGCTATTAAAAGATATACCAGCCAACTTATTACGCCATATTTTTTTGTCCGATTGCTCCTTGCAAAAGGTAGTGCTTTAATCATGAAATTCCTCCACAGGAGTTCGGCTGCCAGCATTAAAAAATAGGCTTCACCCACAATATGATAATTAGCAAAATAAAACTACTTTTGATCCCATTAAATATGCATTTATGAGCTACGAACTAACCGGTAAACTGGTTGCCAAATATGACGAAGTACAACGTACAGAAAAATTTAAAACAAGGGAGTTTGCCGTGGAGAAGTCTGATGATATTAACGGTAAGACAATTGTAAATTATGTAAAGTTCCAGTCTGTGCAAGACAAAACAACCATCATAGACAGGGTTAATATAGGCGACGAAATAAAAGTTTATTTCAACATTAAAGGAAGTAAGTGGGACAAAAACGGTGTAACCAATTACATTACCAACCTCGATGCATGGCGCATTGAACAGATATTACAACCGGGATCAAAAACTGCACCTATTGACAGTGAGTACATGGAACCTTTAGATACCTTTTCTGCCACTTCGCCAGACGCAGTAGACGATCTTCCTTTTTAAAAAAGATATTTGGTAACGAACTTTAGAATAACCATCTAACATCGTTGTGTCACTCACTTGTGCCTTTGTCCCTCTGGGCAACATTGCAGTGAGCGAGCAATGCTCTTAATTGTGTAGAGTATGCAACAAGACCTTTCACTTAAACTTTCACCCTCCGAGGCTGCCAGCCCGGAGGCCATCAAGAAACAAATTTCCTCGGCCACCGGCAAAAAACTACTAGCTGTTACTGGTTACGAAATCATTAAAAGGTCAATTGACGCCAGGGGTAAATCCATATTTATCAATCTAAAAGTAAATGCCTTTATAGATGAGCCTTTTGTTAAAAGGCCAGCTGTGCCTTTCCAATTTAAGGACGTACGCCACGCTGCGCATAAAGTTATTGTTGTGGGTGCGGGACCAGCCGGTCTCTTTGCAGCACTTTCTTTAATGGAAGCAGGCATAAAACCGATTATAATTGAGCGGGGCAAAGATGTGCGGGCTCGTAGACGTGACCTTGCAAAACTGAATAAAGAAGGCATCATTGATGCAGAAAGTAATTATTGCTTTGGCGAGGGTGGCGCAGGCACTTACAGCGATGGAAAGCTATACACCCGCAGCAATAAGCGGGGCGATATCAACCGGATACTGCAACTTTTCGTACACTTTGGCGCCCAGGATAATATTCTTTATGATGCCCACCCACATATAGGCACTAATAAACTCCCCCAAATAATTACGGCCATGCGACAAAGGATTCTTGCGTGCGGTGGCGAAGTGATTTTCGAAAAAAAACTGGTTGACCTGTCGATTGAAAGTGATGCCATTGTTTCCATACAGACAGCTGATGGAGAAAGTATGAGTGCCGATGCCTACATTCTAGCCACCGGCCACTCCGCCAGAGACATCTTTACCTTGTTACATAGCAAAAAACTCCTAATAGAAGCAAAGCCATTTGCACTCGGGGTTAGGGTAGAACATCCTCAATCTTTGATAGACAGCATGCAATACCATTGCCAAACAAGAGGCGAGTTTCTGCCGCCAGCCTCTTATAGTCTGGTGCAACAGGTAGAACAAAAAGGCGTTTTTTCTTTTTGCATGTGCCCGGGCGGAATCATAGCTCCCGCCAGCACCAACCAAAAAGAGTTAGTTGTAAATGGTTGGAGCCCCTCCAAGAGAGATAACCCGTTTGCCAACAGCGGCATGGTCGTTCAGGTAGAAAAAGAAGATGCCATAAGAACTCTAAGAGGTTATGAGGATTTTAAAAATGTAGAAGATGGCCCTTTGCTCTTCATGCATTTTCAAAGAAAAATAGAAGAAGCCGCTTACCAGGCAGGCGGTGGCAAATTTGTGGCTCCCGCACAACGTATGGGAGATTTTGTGGCAAAAAAAATATCTGCAGACTTGCCTTCTAATTCTTATTTGCCCGGTTTAAAACCTTCAAAATTAGACCAAGTGCTACCCGATTTTGTATACCAGGCATTGGCAGGCGGCTTTAAGGCCTTCGGCAAAAAAATGCATGGATACTTAAGCAACGAAGCCATCGTGGTAGCTACAGAAAGCCGCACCTCCAGCCCCGTGCGCATTCCCAGAGATGCAACTACACTTTGCCATCCCCAGCTATCCAATTTATACCCCTGCGCCGAAGGGGCAGGTTATGCAGGTGGCATTGTGAGCGCTGCTATGGATGGCGAAAGAATTGCCTGCTTGCTTGCGCACAAACTGCTGCGCCCCTAAAACATTTTTATTTCCGCTTGTACATTATCTACCAGTTCTCATAAAATCATCGCTATTTTAGCTGCATAAATAAATTCAGTTATGCAATTATTGGAATTACAGAATTTGAAAAAATATTTTGCAACCCAAAAGGCGGTGGATGATATCAGCTTCACCATTAACCAGGGAAGCATTTTTGGAATGCTGGGCCCCAACGGCGCTGGTAAAACCACTTTGCTTAGAATGATAACGGGTATCTTTTACCCGGACAGTGGCCAGGTAATATTCAATGGTAAAAAATTTGACCCCCAAAGCGATTTTAGAAACATTGGGTATATGCCCGAAGAAAGAGGCCTTTACAAGAAAATGAAAATTGGGGAGCAGGCAGTATACCTGGCAAGGTTAAAAGGTCTTAGCCACGCTGAAGCCACCCAAAAAGCAAAAGAATGGTTTGTAAAATTTGAAATGCAGAGCTGGTGGAACAAAAAAGTGGAAGATCTTAGCAAGGGCATGAGCCAGAAACTCCAATTTGTAACTACCGTGCTACACGAACCCAAGTTGATTATACTGGATGAGCCATTCAGCGGCCTTGACCCCGTGAATGCCAACCTCATTAAAGACGAGATTTTTAAATTAGCAAAAAATGGCAGCACCATTATTTTTAGCACACACAGAATGGAGCAGGTTGAAGAAATATGCGATCACATCGTACTCATCAACAAAGGACAAAAAATACTGGATGGTTCTGTGAATAATGTAAAGCAGGAGTTCAAAGAAAATATTTACAAATTAGGGGCGAGCACTTTACCCGAGCATTTGATGACTTACATTTTTGAGGTAGTGAAGCATGAACCCACCCAGGTACTTTTACGCCTGCAACATGATGCAACCCCCAACGATGTGCTCAAACATTTTATCAATCAGGGTGTAGCCATTCATTCATTCAATGAAGTTTTACCTTCTCTGAATGATATTTTTATTCAATTGGTAGAAGGCACCACTACTGCCAGGCAATTTCAAAATATTCAATAAATTTTCACCCACAGCAACATGAACAAAATATTTTTAATTATCAGCAGGGAATACTTTACCCGTGTCAAAAAGAAATCTTTTCTGGTTACCACCATCCTCGTTCCTTTAGTGATAGTGGCCTTCTACGCCATTATCATTGCAGTATCTATTAAGGGCAGCACTGATGAAACCAAACTGGCAGTGATTGACAAAGCCGGTCTTTTTACAGACACTACACTCACACAAAGTAAAAATTTAAAAATTTCATTCATCAAAAATGAGACAGAACAAAGTTTTGTGACAAAGTACAAAGACCTGGGTTACCAGGCTTTTCTGTATGTGCCGGAATTTGATGTGACTACGACTCAAAAATTTGTAGTGCACAGTCAATCTTCCCTCAGCCTTGGCAACAGCAATGCCATTGAAAACTTTATAAACAAGGCAATTGAAAACAAAAGGTTGATAGCCCAGGGCATCGATCCCGCTGTGTTTAAAAGTTTAAAAGGAAATTCGGAAATAGAGAATACGATTGATACCAAAGAGGGTAGTAAAAAAGGGAGTGCAGGCGTGGCCTATGTTGTGTCTTTTGCCTGCGGCATTCTTATTTACATGATGATGATTATTTATGGTACGCAAGTGATGCGAGGCGTAATGGAAGAAAAAACCAACCGCATTGCCGAAGTGATCGTAAGTTCTGTAAAACCGTTTCAACTCATGCTGGGCAAAATTGTTGGCATTGGTGCGGTAGGGCTTACGCAGTTTGCTATCTGGATTGTGATCATGATCGTGTTGCAATCTGCCATTCCGCTCATATTTCCCGACATGATGGACCAGATAAGCAAGGGTGCAGCCGGCGGGGCAGAAGCCAATATGATGAACACCATTACCCAGGGATTATCGTCTCTGCCCTTGACAAAAATTGTATTGTTGTTTTTATTTTATTTCCTCACAGGTTACTTAACCTATGCATCTCTTTTTGCAGCGGTAGGCAGCGTAGTAAGTGAAGATCAACAAGAGGCACAGCAATTGGTTTTCCCGATATTGATGCCCATCATTCTGGGTTTTGTGATCATGACAAACTCTATCAACAATCCGCAAAGCAGTATGGCTGTTTTTGGTAGCTTGTTCCCGCTCACCTCCCCCATTGTAATGATGGGCAGAATAACCTACGACATACCTGCCTGGCAAATTATAGTATCCATGGCATTGCTTATTGCAACGTTCTTATTCTTTACCTGGGTCACCGGCAAAATATACCGCACCGGCATATTGATGTATGGCAAGAAACCAAGCTGGAAAGAAATGATCAAATGGGCATTTACCAAAGGATAAATTGACAAATAATATTTAATTCAAAAGGGTTTCAATATGGTTGAAACCCTTTTGCTTATTGGTTATTTTGCTAATGAAATTTTTCTTTTTCTACAAAGTAGTGGTGGTGGTAGATACTGTAGTAGTTAGTTCCTCTATTGGCGGATCGTCCCCAAAAATAGCGTTCTTTGCTTCTGCTTTTACATAGGCCAACACTATCGGTGCTATCAATGCCCCTATAATAAGAATGGAACCAATCATAAATCCAATGATAGCGAACACAACAGAGGATGTGCCCTTTGTATCAAAAGGAGGTTCGGGCTTATCAAGGGTAGCAATGATGGGAGTAGCTTTTTGCAGGCGCCACAGCGCTTCCTCCCTGTTATTGGCGGAAGCATCTCTCAAACGCATTACCCTTTCCTTGGCGTTCACCAGGTTTTCTTTGGGTATACTGTATTCAATTTTAGAATTTGGAACAAACAAGGTGGTGTTGTTCATGCGAATTGCACGCCTATCGAAACCATCAATAACATTTTGCAAAGAGTCAACTTTCTTGATAGTAAAATCGTAATCTTTCTTTGCCTTTTTAATTTTGAGATCAATATAAAACTGCGATATTTTATCAATGAGTGCATAACTCACAGGCGAAAGCATATTTTTATCAGTGTTGCTAAAAGTAACTTCCAGTATACCACTCTTAAGAACTTTTGCAGTATAGTTTTTACTCAACAGCAGGCCTGCAACCGCAGAAAGGGCAATAGTGTCGGCGGGCATTTTTATAGTAGGCTCTTGCGGCTTTTTTGATTTGTTATAGTTGGTAATTAACAGTTCGGCAATGCGCTTATTACCAAATTCTGGCAATCTTTTTAATACCACTGCTTCCCTGGTGTTACGACTCTGTGCAAGCTCCACGATATTAATAGAGGCATCGGAGCTAAAACTTTTGGGAGCATCGCCACCACCTAGCAAAGTACTGATGGCACTTGAGGTAGGATTTTCATTAGACGCTGTAAGGGGAAACACGGTAGCCTTAGCAGTGTATACCGGCGGTATTGATTTTGCGTAAAGAAACATGGCTACAGCACCAATGACGGCCCCAAAAAATACTGCCCACTTATATTTAGCGAGTTTTAAAAATATCTTTCTGACGATTTCTTTCGTATTCACTTTTACACAAATTTTAATTAATGTATTTAAACAGGATGGCTGTGAGCACCACGGGTATGGCGGCAACCACTACAGACTTTACAATTTCTCCTAAATCCTGCCCTTGTGGTTTAAGTGGAACAATCACCGTAGATCCCTCTTCTACGGATGGATAGAATTTGAAGAAACCAAAAGACCTGGTTCTTCTGCTTTTTCCACTGGCATAGGTAACAAATACTCTTTTTCTCCAGGGCCGTACACCAAAGCCACCAGCCTTATCAATATAATACATGAGGTTGGTATGCTCCTTATCAAATGCAATTTTTAGTGGCGATTGTACGCTTCCCTGTACACTTACAAATGGGTTGATTTCTGGAATAAAGATGACATCCCCTTCCTGTAACACAATATCATGTTTGCTGTTGCGGTATTTTAAAGCTTTGTATAGGTCTATGCTCACAGGCTGATCAATATTCCGCAAGGCCAGGCTTGCACTATCCAGAATGGGAATACCCAACGAATCAAGTTTAGGTTTTAGCACGACCTTTTCCCTGAAATTTTCCGTCTTATTTCTGAAGAGTACTGCACCAGAAAGGTTGGCATTATCTGTAAAACCACCAGCTCTTTCAATAAAGGTTGACAAGCGTTCATACTTGCTTAATCTTGGATAGTAACCTGGGTATTTTACAAGGCCTTTCAATTGTACATTCTGCTGGAGCTCAAAAGTTGGATTTTTTCTCACAAATACCTGATCAAATGGTTTTAGAAAAACTTTGGCAGCAGCAGAGTCTAAAGTAAGGTTGGGAGATATACTGTAGGTTTTTACCACGGTACGGGTAGGTTTCAAACCCTGTTTTGCTGAGTCAATATCTACGATGCTTGAAATTTCGAGGCGGCCATATTCTGCAGTTGGTTTGATGCCACCAGATAAATACAACAGATCTTCTAACGTCATGCCGCCGTACCTGTTTACCCTTCCTTCTTTTCTTACTTCTCCAAAAATGTCTACATATTGAGCTTCACCAAACTCATTGTTAGAAAAAAGTTGAACTACGTCATTAGGAACGAGCAATACGTTGCTGCTGCTAGACGACTGGTTGTTGTTCACACCTGTGAGATCTACTTCCAGCCTGTCTGACCGTAAGTTGGTTGAATCTCCCGCACCCCTAAAAATATAGGCTCTTGGCAAGTAAGTATTGCGGGTAACCCCACCTGCACGGTTAATAAGGTCG
>JBKJKD010000097.1:0-27916 GCA_046597635.1 Ferruginibacter sp.
ATAAAAATACGTTGAACCTCTCTCCAAAATACAATAGCCAGGTATACGATAACAACAGGACCAATTTTACCCAAACCTCTTTTGCCGGGTCAGATTCCTTACTCAATAAGAATGATGTAACCAACACCCACGTTGATCGCTACGATTTTAAAATATCCGGGTCTTACGATATGAAAATAGACAGTAGCAACAGTCTCAAAATAAGTTTGAATACAAATATTTATCACGCTGAAAGCGCAGAATCGACCAGCTCAATTACCACCGATGAGAAAAATAGTTTGATTAATACCAATGCCCGTAACTCGCAGCTTAGTTCAGATAAACAAGCCTTTGGCGGTTCCGCTTTGTTCAAACATAAATTTAAAAAGAACAGAAGAACCTTTTCGCTGAATGCAGATTATAGAATGATAAACTCAGAGGCCGAAAATTACCTGAAGCAGGATTTTCAGGATTACGGCCAGGGAATAACAGGGAGAAGCAACCAATTAACCGATATCAGCAAATCTACGAGTACGGTTAGTTCTAAGATTGTTTACACAGAACCCTTGTCAAAAAAGTTTGCACTGGAACTAAGTCATGAATTATCTGTTAACAGTGGAAAAAATAACCAGGCTACTTATTCTTACACACCCGCTACCGAGAAATGGGATGCTATCATTGATTCCTTAACCAATGATTTTGATCAAAAAATTATTACGAACAGACCTTCAGCAAAAATCAGTTTCTCAGACAAGAAAATCAAGTACAATTTCGGTTTGGGGATCGATTTTGCCCAGTTCCAATTAAAAGATATCACTTACAACAAAAATTACGACCGTAACTACACTAACTTTTTTCCGACAGCCCTGTTTACTTACAACTACAAGAGTAACTCCAGTCTTCGATTTAATTATAACGGACGTACCCGTCAACCAACACTGAACCAGTTGCAACCACTGAGAAATAACAACGATCAATTTAGCCAGTATATTGGTAACCCAAATTTGAAGCAGTCTTTCAGTAACTCCTTTAGCATTGGTGCCAACAGCTATAATTTTTTAAAAGAGCAATGGAAATACATCAGCATCAATTCGAGTTTTACCAGCAATGCCATCACCAACAAGCGGGATATAAACCCGGCTACTGGCTATACGGTTACACAGCCCATCAATACTGATGGTAATATGAATATTGGTATGTGGTCTCAGCTGGGTATGAAGTTGAAAAAAGCAGACATGCGTGTTGGTTTTGGACCAAATTTGAATTTCAGCAAGTTTGCAAGTGTAGTTAACAATGTTACCAATTATACCAGGAACTTAAATGCCGGTTTATCGGTGGAGGTATCTAAATCAAAAGACAAAAAATATGACATCAGCATAAGCAATCAATACAATTATAATAGGAATACCACTTCCCTATCTGATAAGTCTGGTAAGGGATCAGCCATCACTTTTTTTAGTACCAATACCTTGTCGGCTCAAGGTACCGTTTATTATAAAAAAGTATGGTCTCTTAACTCTGACTATAATTTTTATTACCGTCAAAAAACATTTCCATCTGGGCAGAATTTGAACAACAGTTTGTGGAACGCAAAATTGCAGCGCACTTTCAAGAAAAATGAATTTACGGCATACCTGCAGTTAAGGGATATCTTAAATCAAAATATAGGCGTTGAAAGAAATTTTGATGGCGTTATTTACCAGGAAGAAAGGAATGACCGACTTCAACGCTATTTTATGGTTGGTTTCAGATGGGATTTTAAGAACAAACCACCAAAGGCGAAAGTGGAGACGAAGGAGGAAGTTATAAAGTAAACATGCATGCCTGACTGATGCACGACATCCAATTAAATTTTAAAAAAATAAATTATAAACTAGATGAAAGTACCAATAGCCATCCTCGTTTTCACTGCCTTACTTATGAAGCAAGCCGATGCGCAGAATTTTATCAGCAAAGCGAGTATTGAGTTTGAAGTAAAAACCAATATTAAAAAAACGATGGGCAATGATAGTTGGGACGAGATAATTAAAGCCCAAATGCCGGATTTTAAAACAGGTTATTTCAAGTTTACTTTTGCAGACAACAAGAGTATTTACAAATTCGATCGGTGGGATGATGCTACCAAAAAAATACCGGAGTGGTTTAGAGGGGCCGACGAGGAGAACACATGGTATTTCGACCATAGCGCTGCCAAATTCAATATGCAGAAAAATGTATATGGAAGTAAATTAAACGTATCTGATTCTTTGCCGCCCATTCAATGGAAGCTAAGCAATGAGAACAGGGTGATAGCAGGATTTAACTGCCGCAAAGCGGTAGGTGTAATTTTAGACAGCGTGTATGTATTTGCATTTTTTACAGAGGAAATTATGATCCCCGGCGGGCCCTGTTCTATCAATGGTTTGCCAGGTATGATATTGGGTCTTACCATTCCGAGGCTGTACACCTCTTTTATAGCTACCAAAATAATGCTGAATGATGTAGACTTAGCCGCTATAAAACCTACCACCGCAAAAAAGTATTTTACCAATACCAGCCTCAGGGCCGACTTGCTGGAAAGGTCAAAAGATTGGGGAAGTGATGATGATCCTGACCGGAACAAATGGCGGGATCAATTTAGGTGGAATGCGTTACTTTAATCTTTTCAGTCATCTGTCATTTGGTCAATAGTCAATCGTATTGGATCTTTGGAAATTTTAATGGTTCGCAGTTGCGAACCATTAAAATTTATGTATAAAAACTATTTTGCGTTAATTGCCTACAGCAATATTGATTCCCGGTAGCACCGTAAGGTTCCCGCCGGGTTGTGCTATAACCAAAGAAGCACAGGTAGCATTTATATTTCCAATTACTGCATGACGTATTTGAATTGGTGCACCAGCGGGTGGCACAGCCCCTCCCGACCAAATGGCCGGGTTGTTCCAATTGCCGTTGGCCACGGTTACAAAGCCAACCACTGCAGCAGCCAGCACTCCAGAACTTAAAACCTTAGAAGCATAAATATCCTGTGCCGATGGTAAAGCCCCATTCCTGTTGTCAGGCCAGGCAACGATAACGCTGCCAGCATCACTTAACATTATGGAAGAAATATAAGGTCCGGAAAGTGCATTGTTGCATACAATTGTACCTGTAGCACCCCATTGAATGGTGCCAGAACTATTTAGTTTTTGAGCCTTCACCATGTTGTTAAAAGGATCAGCATAGGAAAAAATGCTGTTGCCATTACCGTCTGCTACCACGGTTCCGTCGTAAATCTGTTCGCTTGCCAAAGAAACGGGTATGCCATTCAACGTCCATGCATTGGCTCCCGTAGATATAATTCGCTGGGTATACATACGGTTTAAGCTTTCGTACAACATGGAGACTACAACACCGCCAGCTCCATCAGACGCTATGCCAGTGATAAATTGATTTTCTGCGGCAGTGCACACCGGTACCCCAGTGGCAGCCCATTGCACCACCCCGTTACTGTTTACTTTTTGCGCAAAAATATCATAATTGAGGTATGAGCCTGGGTCATTCCTACCATCATTAAAAACGAGAATTACGTTTCCACTACCATCCGGCAAAGCCTTTCCGTCTATGTCGTCATTTTGGTTGCCCGGAGCGGTAATAATAGCGGCACCAGCAGCACCCCAAAGCCTTGTGCCGCTGCCATCAAGTCGCTGTGCATAAATATCTGCGTTGCTAAGGTTGAAGTTGGAAAGATAAGTGTAATCGAAACCGTTGGGGTCGTTGCGGGTGTCAATAAAAAATATAATTGCACCGTTTGCGCCATCAGACAAAATAGTGGAAGGAGCTCTAAAACCTGCTGCCGTTGACACCTGTATGCCAGTGGCGCCCCATTGTGCAGCTCCGGCACTGTTGTAACGCTGTGCATAGCATTGAATATTTTGAGCAAGCGTGTCATCCCCATACCAGGTTATGATAACACCACCTCCCCCATCAAGGCAGAGTAGGGGCTGGTATTCGTCTGATGCAGGGCTGTTAGTTACCCTTAGCCCATTAGCAGCCCATTGTACTACACCGGTGGCTGATATTTTTTGGAGATAAATTTCACCCACATACTGGTCATGGCGGTAATCTGTCCATGCAACAAATGCTCCACCTGCCCCATCTGCAATTGCAGATACCGAGTATTTCTGACCTGTACTCACACAAACACTTACCGGGTTGCTGCTGCTGCCCCAGGCAATAGCTCCTCCGGTTGTTAAACGCTGGGCATAAATATTTCCATCAACGTCGCCTGTAAAAATTGAAATTGCACCATTGGCTCCATCCGGCAGCAGTATAGGGTCATACTCACTTCCCAATTTATCAGAAACAATTTTGTTCACAGAGGGATTGCTACTCCACTGGCTTTTTGCCGAAAATACTGTAGTCGCCAAAACCAAAAGAAATATAATTTTTCTCATACAAGCTCATTTTGATGGTGCAGTTATTGATAACCCTAAATTAGTGTTTTTATGACGAAAAAAACTCAAGCGATACCTCCGATGAGTGAGCGGTGATTTTACAGCTCCTTAAAGCTTTGAGCATAAAAAAAGACCCTCGTCGGGTCTTTATAAAATGAAATAAATTTTTATCCAATCTCATATCCATCAGGAATAATGGCTCCTTTTTTTACGACTACAATACCATCCTTTACTGCATATAATGAATGATCCGAGTCAGCCAAATGAGCACCCCCTTTAATGGTTACATTGTTTCCTATCCGGCAATCTTTGTCTACAATAACATGATTCAGTTTGCAGTTTTCTCCAATGCCAGCTTTGGGAATTCCCTTGTCATTGTTGTAGGCAATTTCATTGATGGTTTCATAAAAGTCGCAGCCCATCACGTAACAACTGGTGAGTTCGCTGCCACTTCCAATTCTGCTCCGAATGCCGATAACAGAATTTGAAATAGATCTGGCGTTGATGATAGAACCTTCGGCAATGATAGTCTGATCCAGGTGTGTTCCACTTATTTTGGCAGGCGGCAACATCCTGGCACGACTATATACCATTTTGGTATTGTCAAAAAGATTAAAAGGAGGAATATCTAACGTAAGCGCCAGGTTAGCCTCAAAGAAAGAGTAGATATTTCCAATATCCGTCCAGTAGCCATCGTATTGAAAACTCAACACTTTGTATTTTTCAATTGCATCCGGAATGATCTCTTTTCCAAAGTCGGTTGCATCCTTTTTTTCTACTTCCAGTAAATCGAATAACAGTTTACGGTTAAAGATGTAAATACCCATAGATGCCAGGTAATGTCTTCCTTGCCCGTGCATTTCTTCACCGGTATCGCTGGTCCATTCAGACAGCAATTCTTTCGCTGGCTTTTCGATAAAAGAAGTGATAGTTTGATTGCTGTCAGATTTTAAGATGCCAAATTCAGGTGCTTCTCTTTCTCCTACGGGGATGGTAGCAATGGTGATGTCTGCACCGTCTGCTATGTGTTTGTCTATCATCTCCGCAAAATCCATTTGGTATAACTGATCGCCGCTGAGGATGAGCACATACTCAAAATCGTTGTTCTTTATATGCTTCAACGATTGCCTCACTGCATCTGCCGTTCCCTGGAACCATCCTGGGCTATCGGGTGTTTGCTCTGCCGCAAGAATGTCCACATAACCCGAACTAAAACCACTGAACTGGTAAGTGTTTTTGATATGTTTGTTGAGCGACGCAGAGTTGTACTGCGTCAATACATACATCCGGTTGATGCTGCTGTTGATACAATTTGAAATGGGGATATCTACGAGTCGGTATTTTCCGGCGATGGGTACTGCCGGTTTACTACGGGTGGCCGTAAGAGGGTATAACCTGCTACCGGCACCGCCGCCCAAAATGACTGCTACAACTTCTTTGCTTAACATATGGCTTGTTTTATTAGATGGTTAAATATAAATTGATATACTCTAAAGCACTTTTTTCCCAACTGGTTTCTACCTGCATCATTCGCAGCCTCACTTCATGTAAAATGGTTTCATCTTCGTACAACTCTATAGAGCGGCTCATGGCATGCAAAATATCATCTACAGAAGCCTGGCTGAAACATACACCATATCCATTGGTATCTCCATAATCTATCACGGTGTCTTGCAGTCCGCCCGTTCGGCGCACCACGGGTACGGTACCATAACGCATGGCATACAACTGGTTTAAGCCACAAGGTTCTACCTTACTGGGCATCAGTAAAAAATCTGCGCCCGCATACATTTGGTGGCTGAGCTTTTCGTTATAAGATATTTGGGTATTGTAGTATCCTATGTAGTCTCCTTCCATTTCCTGCAATGCAATCTCTATGGCGGGTTCGCCGCTGCCCAATATCAGGAAACTAAATTTGCCACCCATATAAATAAATGCTCTTCTGATTGCTTCCGGTAAAAGCTCAGCAGATTTTTCGCCTACAAGCCTGCCTATAAAAACAAACAGGGGAAGCGTGCGATCAAAGCCAAAATCGTCGCAAAGTTTTTTCTTATTCAAGTCTTTACCCTCATCCACATCTTTGGTAGAAAAATTATCTAGGATGTAAGTGTCCTTTGCAGGATCCCAAACGGCATAGTCAATTCCATTGATGATGCCCGAACATTTTTGTCCTTCGAGGTTGAATAAAAATTCCAGGCCATTGGCATTGTATTTTATTTCCTCCATGTAACCCGGGCTCACCGTTGTTACCTTGGCCGCACACTTTATACCGCAAGCCAACGGATTGATCATGTTGTTCCATTCCAGCAATCCACCTTTCCAACTATCCCATTCGGGCAGGTAAGATGATTTGTCCCAACTCATCCATCCCTGGTATTGGGCATTGTGAATAGTGAGCACCGTTTTGATGCCTGCAAGCTGACGGTAGGCAAAACAATGCTGCATCATAAATGGAATGAGGCCGGTATGATGGTCGTGCACGTGCACTACATCGGGCTGGTGTTCCCATGCCGACATCCAGTCTACCACTGCAATCTGAAAGGCGGTAAATCTTTCCGTATCATCAGCATAACCGTAGATGCTCTCCCTGTCAAGCAAGCCATTAATATCCACACAAAAAAGATTGAACCCAAGCTTATTGGTCTTCTCCATGATCACTGTATATTCATAACGGGCAGCGCCCATACCAATGCTCCCTTTGTGCTGCACCACCCATGCGTTGTCGTATAAAAATTTTGTACGATGCATCGGCATCACCACTTTTGCAATATGCCCCAGGCTTTGCTGGTATTTGGGGAGGGCGCCCACTACATCGGCCAGCCCTCCGGCTTTGGCCATGGGATAACATTCTGCACTAACGTGAATTATTTCCATGATAAATAGTTGCTTTAAATGGCGCTTTAATTTATGACGGAATTTCTTACCAACAAATTAAACTCTTAAAATTTTTCCTATTGGTTAAATTACTATACTTTGAGTTACACAAAAAATTATTTGTATGATGCAAGACACATTACAAGGTACATTGGATAATCACTCCAAAACAAAATGGGCACAGTTTGGCACGCTCATCACCGTTTTTTTCTTCTGGGGTTTTGTTGCTGCCAGCAATGACATCCTGATACCAGTGTTCAAGAAGGCTTTTGACCTTAGCCAGGGAGAAAGCCAGTTGGTGTCCGTTGCATTTTATGTGGCCTATACTGTAGGATCACTTATTTATTTTGGGATTTCAAAACTAATGGGCGGCGATGTTCTGAACAAAATTGGTTATAAGAATGGTATTGCAATTGGCCTCATAATATCTGCCTTGGGTACCCTTTTGTTTTATCCCGCAGCAAATAACGCATCTTTCACACTGATGATTTCGGGATTGTTTATTGTTGGGCTGGGATTTTCGTTACAGCAAATTGCAGCCAACCCTCTTGCTATTGTAATGGGTGATCCAAAAACAGGTGCTCAACGCCTTATTATGGCTGGCGGTATCAACAATTTTGGCACTACCATCGGGCCATTGTTGGTTAGTTTTGCCATTTTTGGAAGTGTGTCATCGGGCTCCTCTGTGGCCAGTATAGAAAGTGTAAAAATCCCCTATCTTATTTTGGGTCTTGCTTTTTTGTTGGTGGCGGTTTTCATTAAATTTTCTTCGGTTCCCAATAAAATAGATTTGGATGCAGTGGCAAAAGAGGAAGCTGTTGAAGTAGAAAAATTGACGGATAAAAAATCGGTTTTTCAGTACCCGCAACTTATCATGGGTATGTTAGCCATATTTGTTTACGTGGGCGTAGAAGTGTCTACAGCCAGTAATCTCCCTGCTTACCTGGAACAATATTTAGGTGTTTCTACCGAAAAAGTAGCACCTTATATCTCCTTATATTGGGCAAGTTTAATGATTGGGCGTTGGACGGGCGCTGTAGGTGCATTTGATGTGAAGGCTGGAACTAAAAAAATTCTAGGTTTTTTCATGCCCTACCTGGCATTTGGAGTTTTCTTATTGGTAAATACTATTGCGGCTCACGACGTTTCCGGTTTTTATATCTATGCACTGGTAATAGCTGTCATGATTGTTTGTGATATTTTAAGCAAGGGTAATCCAGTTCGCATGCTATTAATTTTCTCATCCGCTGGTATTGTTGCATTGTGCATCGGCATGTTGTCTTCTGGCATGGTGAGTGCTTATGCTTTCACAAGTGTGGGTTTATTTTGCAGTACACTTTGGCCTTGCATTTTTACAATAGCTGTCGCAGGCCTTGGCCGCCACACGAACCAGGGAAGTAGTTTACTAATCATGATGATAATGGGCGGTGGTATTGTGAGTTGGCTGCAGGGTGTTATTTCTGACCAGGTGGGTATTCACTTTAGTTACGTAGTGGGTGTGGTTTGTTTTTCGTATCTCGTATTTTATGCCATCAAGGCAAAATCTATATTGAAATCACAAGGAATTGATTTTGATAAATTGGGTAGCGGTGGAGCGCACTAAGACCTCGATCGCCCGCAAGTAAATATTTACTTACCAGACTAAACAAGTTTATCTATATGAAAAAAGAGTTTACCGTAGGAATTGATATTGGCGGCACTACCACCAAGTTCGGAATTGTGGATACCAACGGCAAAATATTAGAACAAGACAGGATACCTAGTAACGAGCACGAAGTGGTAGAAGATTTTATTGAGGATCTTTACGAGAAACTTTTTCCGATGATTAAAAAAGCCGGAGGCATCGGTAATTTCAGGGGCATTGGTATGGGGGCACCCAACGGAAATGTTTATACAGGTACCATAGAATATGCACCCAACTTAAAATGGAAAGGCATTATTCCCATAGCAGATTTGATAGAGAAAAAATTTGGTTTACCTACAAAGCTTACCAACGATGCCAACGCAGCGGCCATGGGAGAAATGATGTATGGCTGTGCCCGCAACATGAAACATTTTATAACCATTACACTTGGTACCGGTGTCGGAAGTGGGATTGTAATTGATGGAAGAATGGTGGTAGGCCACGATGGTTTTGCCGGTGAACTCGGCCATACCATTATACGCCCCGGTGGAAGAATGCACAAAAGTACCAATATGGCTGGCAGCCTGGAGGCTTATGCCTCGGCTACCGGTGTAAGAGAAACGGCTATCCAATTTTTAACCGAATATCCCCAGCAGGAAAGCTTGCTTCGCAATTACAGCATCAACGAATTAACCAGCGAAAGTGTTTACGAGTGTGCCATGCAGGGAGATACTATTGCAAATGAGATTTTTGAATTTACCGGCCAAATTCTCGGAGAGTCGCTCGCAAATTTTATCATGTTCTCGTCCCCCGAAGCAATCGTCTTGTTTGGCGGTCTTACCAAAGCAGGCGACCTTTTGTTGAAACCGACCCGACGCCACATGGAAGCTAATTTGCTGCCCATTTTTCAGAACAAAGTAAAACTTTTATACAGCCAATTGAAAGAAGCAGATGCAGCTATACTTGGAGCCAGTGCGCTGGTAGATCCTTCTTAATAGAAATTATTTTTAAAAAGAGGTTGTCTTTAAAAGAATGTAGTTGATAGCTTACTACCAAGAAATATAAAGAGAACAAAGATTTTAGTTGATGATCGATCTTTGTTTCTTTGCATCTTCGTTTTCGCTTCAATACTTTCTCTTTTGCGACAACCTCTTTAATTTTTTAAGTAAGCTGGGTGTTACTCCCCCAATAACTTTGCAGTTGCCTTTATTGACTACTCTTGCAAGAACTTTAAAATGTATTATTGAATGATTTGTTTACGACTGCTTGTTTCATTGCTGCTGCTTTTTTGTGTATCGCTTTTTTCCTGTAAGAACAAAAGTAGCAACCCCTACATAAGCAATGTAGACAGCAGCATCAAGGGTACAGACGAATCGTATAATCCTCCCCTAGTCAATCAGCGGGCTTTGTTTATCGATGATGGCGGTGTGGGTGATACAGCTGTCATATTCATTCACTCTTTTGCCGGTAGTACCCTGCACTGGCAGGAGCAATTGAGAGAACTGCGCAAAACCAGGCGTGCCATAGCTTTTGATCTAAGGGCTCATGGAGCATCTCCGGCAGCCAGCGATAAAAATTATTCAGTAGAAGCTTTTGCCAGTGATATTGCTACTGTGGCAGATAGCTTACAATTGTCGCAGTTTATTTTGGTGGGCCAAAACCTGGGAGCTGATGCAGCTATAGCTTATGCTGCAAAATTTCCCGGCAAAGTGCGTGGACTTTTATTAATGGGGGTTCCCATTAAAACCACCGCCACCCGGGTAACCAAAATAATGGACATGCTGGAGTCTGAAAAATACGATACCCTCATGAATGCATACCTGGCATATTTGCTCACCAATGCTAAACCAACTACGCAAGCCTTATTGCAGAATGGGTTATTAAAACTTACCAAAAATGGGGTGGTCAAAATGGTAAGAGCAGGGTTGAATTTTGACCCTGTGCCGGGCCTGAGAAAATATACTGGTCCGGTGATCATGCTCTCCAGCGATGAAGACAGAGCGCAGGACACCTGGCAACAACTTTTTCCTAAGATGGAATTTAAGCGCATATCCGGCACCAGTCACTGGATGCAACTCGATAAACCTCAGGAGTTCAATGCTATTTTGCAAAAATTCTTAAGAGATCTTCCCAGAACGTCTTAGTTGCTATTTTTTTTCCTGCAAAAATTCAGAGAGCGCATTCATAAAAAGTTCGAATGCTTCTATATGAGGAAGGTGCCCAACACCGGGGAGTTCTACGAGTTTGGAACCAGCAATTTTTTTCTGCGTTTGCTTGCCCAGTAACTGGTATTGCCCCATCGTTTTTCTTACATCTTCCGGCACGAGTGTTTTGCCAATGGCAGTTCGGTCTCTTGTACCAATGATGAGCAGCGTGGGTACCTGCAAATTTTCAAATTCATATACCACTGGCTGTGTAAATACCATGTCTGACGTAAGTGCCGCATTCCAGGCAATTAAAGGGTAGTCTTTATTCAAAGTCCAGTCAGCCAGGAGGTTTAGCCAGCGGTCGTATGCCGGCTTCCACAAACCATCGTAATAATTAGTCAGTTGGTATTTTTTTATTTTTTCGAAATCTTGCCCAAGTTCATTTTTATAATTTTTATCGATGGATTGGTACGGTGAAACCTTTTTATAATCTTCCAGGCCAATGGGGTTCTCTAAAATTAGTTGTTGGGTGATTTGCGGATACATCAGCGCAAATCTTGTAGCCAGCATCCCACCCATAGAATGGCCAAGAATAATAGCCTTATTTACTTTTAAAGTATCCAGTAATGTTTTCGTACTTTCTGCCAATTGTTGAAAACTGTATTGAAACAGCGCAGGTTTAGAAGACTTGCCAAACCCTACCTGATCTGGCACTATAACCCGATAACCCTTTGTTGTCAGGGCATTGATGGTGCTTTCCCAATAGGCGCCATTAAAATTTTTGCCGTGAAGCAATACGATCACCCGGCCATTGCCATTTGCAGGCTTCACATCCATATATGCCATATTAAGCGATTGTTGTTGAATGGCCAGTTTTAAAAAGCTAACTTCAAACGGATACCTTACGTTGCTAAGGTTTACATCCAGGTTTTCTAAGGTATCAGCCTGCCCGAATGTAAAGAGAGGAAGTACTAATAATTGAATTAAGAATTTCTTCATTTGAGTGTTCATTTACTTAGGTATTTCAAAAATGCCTTGCCATTCATTTAATGCTATCTCTTTACTCTACCTGTACTAAAATAATTTTCGGCCAAAAAGCTGAGACAGCTCCAAAACGTATTTTGAAATAATTTCTGAAGAACGGTCGTCAACTGTATGCTTTTACCAACTCCACCAAACAAGATGCATGCCACGCCATGGAAGCACATTTGATTAAAAATTCGGGTTGTTGTACCTAATTTTTTTATCGTGTGGAAAGTTAAAAACTGTCCATTATTATTTCTATATTTTTGCCCAATGAAAACTCAACAATACAATAATCATAGAAAGTATTATGCCCCCCACCATTTTGTATTTATACCCATGATGTTGTTGTTGGGCATCATTGGCCTGCGTCAATATTTTTATACGGAAGTTGGAGACCCTGCCTGGCTTGTGTTAGCCATCACATCTTTTAGCATTCTTTACCTGGGTATTATGCTGAGGCAGCATTATGCACTCGGCAATCAAAACCGCATCATAAGGTTGGAATTTAGACTTCGGCACCAGCATTTGTTGGGCAAGCCATCCACTGAAGCCGAACTTAAACTTTCATTTGGGCAATTGGCAGCGTTGAGATTTGCAGATGATGCAGAATTTGTTTTTCTTTTGCACCGGGCTCTCAACGAAAACCTTTCTGCAGACAATATTAAAAAAGCCATCACTAATTGGCAGCCCGACCATATGCGTGTATAGTGAGGTTGTAATTCTACAATAGTAAAAAATGTTGATCAGCCTTGTTTAACGGCCGTTTGGAAATATTAGCTATACCTGTAACAAAACGAGTTGTGGCTGATATAAAGCAAATGCCAGGTTTGGTGCTATTTTTGAAACCATCTATTCAAAAAATAGATCGTATGAATAGTATCAATCAAAATCAACCAGAAGACAACCACGAAGATTTAATGGGCCAGGATGCAGTCTCCAAAATTAAAGAACTGGTAGAAAAATCTCCTACCTGTTTTTTTTGCACCAACATTACAAGCAATCAAAGTTTTAGCACACGCCCCATGCATGTGCAGCAAACTGATGCTGAGGGTAACCTTTGGTTCCTGAGTGCCAACGATAGCAAGCATGAGCAGGAACTTACGGAAGATCCGGCCATCCAGTTGTTGTTCCAGGGATCGCAGTACTCCGATTTTCTGAATATTTATGGCGAGGCGACCATTAGCGCAGATAAAGCTAAGATCAAGGAGCTGTGGAATCCCATGCTGAAAACATGGTTCACAGCAGGCGTAGACGATCCAAGGATATCCGTTATAAAAGTTACACCTACTGAAGGCTATTACTGGGATACAAAGAACCATATAGCTGTGAGCTTCATCAAAAGACTAGTGGGAGCAGCACTGGGTAAAACACTCGACGATTCCATTGAAGGGAACATAAAGCTGTAAAATTCCTTAAAAGTAAATCGCCTTTACAGACCGTCATTGCTGTTTAACATCTTCTTGGGCATTAATTTGACCAACATTTGGGAAATTTATAAACGCGATGAGCAACAGGATGGACATGTTAGCAAATTCATTAGTTTAAAAAACGTGGGTAATGGTTTGCTGTTATACCACAAAGCAGATAGTGTAATGGGAACGAGAGTACAAACGGCAATGGTAATAGACGACGATCAGGATCTCACGAGTGTATTATCCTCCATTTTGGAAGCGAGGAAAATATACACGGTTGCTTTGCACTCCCTGGCAGAGGCGGCAGAATGCCTGCTTCATTTAAAACCCACTGTAGTTTTTTTGGATAACAGTTTCCCAGAGGGCCTCGGAGTAAACTTCATTAAGGACATTAAATCAATTGATGATGAAATAAAGATTGTTATGATTACTGCCGATGAGGACAAGTGGGTAGAAGATATGGCCAAAACCGAAAAGATCAATTACTTTATTAAAAAGCCTTTCAATCTTCAGATTATTGACAACGTACTTGATAAACTCAATATGCGAAAACGCTAAGTACAACAATTTCATTTTAAATTTTAAAACAACCAATATGAATAAACTACTTATTGCCTTTACATCAGGAGTTATTTTGGGCATACTCTACGCTCCCTCTAAAGGACAAAATACCAGAAATAGAATAGCCAATCTTGGGAACGATCTCAAAGAAAGGTGGAATGATGTAACAGATAAAGTGGCAGACGGGATAGACAGTATCAGAATGGGTGTGGATGATATGGCTGACAGAGCAGTAGAGAAAGTAGAGGGTGTACAATTTGACACTCCAAATAGAATTGTCTAGTGATGCTTGATTGGGAAACTATTTATAAGAGGCCGCAACTGCGGCCTCTTATTTTTGTAGGGTTAGTTTAAACAACATAGTTTCCCCTTTGTCGTCATCTGCTGCCAACGCCAACTCCATCTTTTTCCTGGTTTCTGAAATGATGCAAACAGATTCTATTTTATGACCTTTAAAACGGGCATCTATTTCCTCCAGGTCGATGATGCGATCTGGGTTAATGTGTGTAAACTTCTTCCTGCTAACGTCGTTGATAATCCACAAATAACTTTTGCCGATGACGCCGTCGTTATAACTATCGTAGGTATTTTCTGTAGATACGGTCAACAGCAATTGATCAGAATTTTTTGCATAGTCCGCCCCGGAAATTCCATTGAACACTCCTGTATCTGAATTTACGCCTACGGCGGTGATTTTAATTTCGGCTGAGTCCTGGTTTGTAAAAAAATCTTTGCTGGTAAAGACAAGCAAATTTTTCCGAAAACTTTTGTTACCGCGGCTTGTAAGGATCATCCCGCCAGGGTATGCCGTCAACCCTTCTACGTTTAAATCCTTTATGCCCGCCTTTTTTAATCTATTGTAGAAGGGGTTTAAATCGATTTTTTGTTTGCCATCAGGGCCGTAGAGCCAGGCCACACTGCGCAGGCTGTCGGCAGAGCCGGAACCTACCAAAAGCAATATTGATATTTTTTTATACGAAAGCACCGTCATGGCTTCAAGGTCTGGTTTGCTTGCTTTGTCCATTCTTCGACCAACATTTTCCTCCATGATCAATACGCTGTCCTTTACAGTAAAGTCCTTGTCTAATTGCAATAAAGAAGAGGCATCATCGCCCATGAGGTACAAACCATTGTTTAAGTATGCCAATGCTGAGCCCGAAGGATAGTTGCTTAATGATACGATCTTTTCCAGCCTGGCAGCTGGCTGCTGGCAAGCCATGAGGATAAAGAGACAAACAAATACAACCCAGGAATTTTTTCTACAAGCCATAGGGCAAGTTAGCATTTTATCAAACTGGGAAACCTACATTAATAGTGTCAGGGAGAAGATGTTTTTCGGCTAATCAAAATCTTGGGCACCGTACTGCATTTTTTACAATGTTATCTCTATACAGGAATCTTTACCAGGCTGAGGGAAAATAACTACCATGCGCAGGTCCGCATTAAAAAATTATTCTTTTTCATTGCCCAAATCTTCCCATTTAACTGAAGGAAATTTTACGGCAGCATTCTTGTTGTATCCTCACCAGTATCAATGACTCCTCTATGTATAAAACCTCTGGAAACAACCTGCCCTATATTATTGCACTCGATGATGAAAAGGATCTTTTAGACATATTTAAATTTTGTATGGGATCAAAAGGCTATGAAGTTGATATTGCCACTGAGGAGCAGTCCTTTTGGGATTTAATGAAATTGAAAACGCCTGCCATCATTTTTTTAGATATTCAAATGCCTGGGAAACAGGGTAACGATTTGTGCAAGGAAATAAAAGCAAATACTACCACATCCAAGATACCAATTGTATTTCTCTCCGGTAAAGTAGACGCAGTTGAGTTGGCAGCCCAATCCTGCGCTGATGGATGTATTATGAAGCCTTTTGATTGCAGCATGGTGATAGCGGAAATCGGACGTGTTTTGAACAAATCTTAATACGCTGTTCGGAAATATTTATCTGTCATACAGATTTATCAAAATAACAAAAGCCCTTTTTTATAAAGGGCTTTTGTTATTTTAAGGAGGCTGGGCTAGCTTAGTTAACTATATCCTTTGCTTCTTCTCCTACTTTCTTTGCCCCTTTCTTAATAGCATCTCCTGCTTTGTTTACACCTTTTTTAGTGGCATCCCATGCATCCTCAATTCCTTCGCCAGCTTTGTTAAACCATCTGCCGGTTCTTGTCACAGCTTCACCTTCTTCAAGTCTAACCGTTTTTCCGTTACGGACTACGTCCCCATTTCTTTTTACTACCACGTTGTCATCCAGCGTTACGTCGTTGTCTGCTTCTACGTAAGCATTGTTTCTCCACACCATTACCTTTCCGTCTTTGTACATCACATCTCCTTCACCTGCAACGTAGGTTTGGGTAGTCATGTTGTTGTCATCCATGGTTACCATGGTAGCTGTGTCGCTGTTTACAGTAGTAGTTTCAGTAGTTTTCTGATCGTTGCAGGCTACTAAAGAAGCAGCTGCAATTGCCAAAACAAAAATTCTTTTCATGTTATTTTTTTTATGGTTAAAAAGTCTTCCCTGGTTTTCACGGAAGATGATTTGATGGTATTGCCATAACAAAATTTTGACCAAAATTGCAGGACTGCCGTTTTAGGGGTTACCAGCAAAATCAGTTATTGGCAAAGTTTAAAATGAAGGGGAAGAACTTACCCAGAAGCGGTTTAAATCTTATTATGTGGATGGTTTTACCTGCATCTTCCTCACAAACAGCGGGCGGCGGTTGTGTAGTCGTAAAATTGTAGATGGTCTATTGCTGAGGTGGTACATCATCCACTTCAAAGTTGTACCGAATTAGCTGTTCGCAGTTTAAAACGTTGAACTCACTGTCAGCTACCGGCACATCATCTTTACTGATGATCGCTAATTTGTATTGGTCAAATTCTATAGTGGCCACGTCGTAGATAATAGCATACTGCCCGGCTGTTTCTCTTAATTTGGAATGCACTCTTAGCTGTTGGCTGCAATTGGTTAAAGCTGTCCACATGATGCAAGATTTATAATTTAAATAATGCTGTGCCGGAAATGCTGGCGGATAATTTGTAAAAGTTATCGAGTCCGTTTCTGCAAATCGCTGGAAACACTAAAACAAATTTTATGCCCGAAGGTCCTTCGTTGTTACATTTAAAAAATAAGTTGATGCCGTTTAAAGGCAAGATCGTGCAAGAGGCCGGCGGCTACGGCAAAATGCCTACTGCCTGGCTAAAGAAGAAAAAACTTTTGGATATCCTCACCCATGGCAAAAAGCTCTTGTTTGTTTTTAACAATGGCATTGTAAAAGTTCATCTCGGCCTTTTTGGGGAAATATTGATCAATGCATCCAAAAAAGTAAATGCATCTTTTTACTTGCATTTTGCAAGGGGAGAAATAAACGGCTATGTTGTAAAAGCGCAACAGCTTGAGGGTAACCTTGAGGAATTGTTTGACTGGCGGATAGATATTCTTAGTAAAAAATTTGATTCGACCTATGTGAGATCTCTTTTAAAAAGTAAAGTGGGTAAAACTATTGATGATGTGTTAATGGACCAGGACATTTTTGCTGGAGTTGGAAATAAAATCCGCAATGAAGCGCTCTATAGGGCAGCCGTTCATCCCAAAAGCATCGTAAATAAAATACCTGAAGTTGCAGTTAGCCGGCTGATAAAGGAAGTGGTAAAGTATGCTCATATTTTCTACAACCAACTAGAGACAGCTGGCGTAAATGAGGGCTTCCAGGTTTACCAGCAGGAATATGCTGCCGATGGCAGTGAAGTAACCATGGAAGTTTTAAAAAAATCGAAACGTAAAATATTTTACAGCGAACACCGGCAAAAGTTGTATTTGTAGCCCTCATTGAACAGAGGAATGTATATTGCGTGCTTTCCGTTTTCGCTAAGTGAAAGCCTCAGTCTCATTTGCCACTACCAATTTCTTGCGATCCTCCATATCACTTCCCTTGTACTCAGCCCAGGTCTTGGTAAAGGCAGCGCCATAATAAAGCATCATGGCAGAATAGAACAAAAATAATAACAACAACACCACAGAGGCCGAGGCGCCATAAATACTGTTAATGTTGTTGTAAGAAAGCAACAAGTGCAACAGCATTTTGCCAAAGGAAAACAGCAGGCTCGTAAACAGCGCTCCCACCCAGGCAATGCGCCAAGTAGGCCTGGCATGCGAGAGGTACCTAAAAATCATCAGGAACCAAGTGGCCATTATCAAGGTAGAAATAACAAAGGCCTGGAAGCGATTGAAAAACGGTGAAACACTGGGTAATATTTTAAAAAAATAGTTGCCGATGAAAGCCTGCAGCGCTTCTATAAAAACCGCCAGGGAAAATAGTAAGCCCGTGCTCAGTATCACCACAAGAGATTGCAGCCGGGAGCCGATGGTTGTTATGGCCTTTTGATGCTGCCGTACAGGCAAATCCCATATTTGATTGAGCGAACTTTTTATTACTTTAAACAAAGTTGTGGCCACAAAAGTGAGGAAAAGGAAACCGATGATGGTGGCCGCCCAATTGTAAGTAAGATTATTAAACGCTTTGATAACGGTGATGATGAGCCGCACAGCCTCCTTTCCAAAAATTTCTGAAAGGCCGCTGAATAATTCCTGCCGGATGGTTTGCGGATTGATAAAAAGGCTGAATACCTGTACCAAAATGATGAGGATTGGTGGCAACGCAAACATGGTGAAGAAGGCCGTGGCCCCCGCCATTCTCAAGGGATCGTTTTTTACAAACAACTTTACAGCAGCTATCAAAACTTTACCAAACTGCTGTACTTTATTGGGCATATTTTTATTTTACTCGCTGCTGATCGCATTTAAAGATACAAATTTTAAAAAGGCTGCCTGATCCAATGCTTCTCCATCGCTCATTACCTATTGCCTATTGACATTATTTCAGTAATTTACTTTCATAAAAATTTTGCCCAATGACAGATGATAACAAAGATGCAAAAGATGCTAAGACAACCCTGCATCAAGCCCGTAGAAATTTTTTAAAACAGTCCTCTGCACTCACGGCGCTTGCGCTGGCGCCTGTAGCTGTGGTAAGAGCAGCCGAAAAAAACATAGACGAACAGGCCGCTGGCTGGTTCGAAAACCAGGCCGTGCAGTTGGAAGTAAACGGCGTTCCGCATAAGTTGGATATAGAGCCACGTGTAACGTTGCTTGATCTGTTGCGGGACAAGTTGCATCTAACCGGTTCAAAAAAGGGTTGCGATTTTGGGCAGTGCGGTGCCTGCACTGTGTGGGTAGATGGGCAGCGGGTGTTGAGTTGCCTCAGTTTGGCAGTGATGCAAAATGGCAAAAAGATTACTACCATAGAAGGGTTACAAAATGGCGAAGAACTGCACCCCATGCAAGAGGCATTTATAAAATACGACGGGTTTCAGTGTGGCTACTGCACACCCGGGCAAATAATGAGTGCCGTTGCTTGCATCAACGAAGGGCATGCAGGCTCTGCAAAAGATATCAGGGAATATATGAGCGGAAATATTTGTCGCTGTGGAGCCTACCCCAATATTGTAGAAGCCATACAGGATGTGGCCAAAACCGGATTGGTAAAATAAAGTGCACTTGTTCTGATCTTCAACAACTGCAATCGCATTCAACTTTCAAATTTTAAGCAATGATAAACTTCGACTATATAAGACCTGCTTCGCAAAAAGCAGTGATTGCTGCCCTCAACAAAGATGCTACCGCACAGGTGATAGCCGGCGGTACAAACCTGGTAGATCTCATGAAACGCAATGTGGCAATGCCGCAAAAACTCGTAGACATCACTACCCTTCCACTAAAGTCGATTACTAAAGTTGACAACCTTATTCGAATAGATGCACTGGCGCTTAACAGTGTGGTAGCGGAGCATGAGTTGGTAAAAAAATATTTGCCGCTGCTCTCGCAGGCGTTGCAGGCAGGTGCTTCGCCACAAATAAGAAATATGGCCACGGTAGGCGGCAACCTTATGCAGCGTACCCGCTGCGGATATTTTTTTGACACCAGCATGCCGTGCAACAAGCGTGCTCCCGGTACAGGCTGCGGCGCCATGGAAGGTTACAATCGCATGCACGCCATTTTCGGCGCATCCGACAAATGCATAGCGGTGCACCCCTCAGATATGTGTGTTGCCCTGGCCGCACTCGATGCAACGGTTGTGGTGAGTGCGGCAAAAGGCGATCGCCGGATTGCCTTCACCGATTTTCATCGCCTACCCGGTAACAATCCTGAAAAAGATAATAGCCTGCAAAAAGGCGAATTGATTGTAGCAGTAGAAGTGCCGATACCCAATAATCCGCAGGCAAAAACGCTTTATACAAAAGTGCGGGACCGTTCATCGTATGCCTTTGCGCTGGTGTCTGTGGCAGCAGCTATGGAGATAAAAGACAACAGCATTGTGCAAGTAAAATTGGCTATGGGTGGTGTGGCCCACAAACCCTGGCGCCTGAACAAGGCAGAGGTTTTCTTGAATGGGAAAGCGCCGAGTGTAGCCAATTTTAAAGAGGCCGCCAGGCTGTCATTGGCAGAGGCGAAAGGTTATGGTCACAACAACTTTAAACTACAACTTGCGCCCAACACAATTTTACAAACTTTACAATCACTGGCTGGCATTTAAATACATCATCATGGGAAATTATTTTTTTGATATGGACGCAGAACCGGGCCTCGACCGTGTAGACGGCAGGGCCAAAGTAACAGGTGCAGCAAAATATGCTGCGGAGTATGAGCTCCCCAATCTTGCTTTTGCGGTGTTGGTAGGTAGCAATATTACCAAGGGAACCATCGCCGCCATAGACAGTAAAAGTGCGGAACGCTCCCCCGGAGTGATCGCTGTAATTACCTATGCAAATGCTCCTAAAATTCCGGGTTACACGCCAGGAACCAATCCGGCTAAACCTGCAGCGGTGCAGGGCTTAAAGATTTTCGCTGACAATATCATTCGCTTCAACGGCCAACCCATTGCCATGGTGGTGGCAGATAGTTTTGAACGGGCAACACATGCAGCATCGCTCATCAAAGCGCAGTACAACAAAGAAGCGCATGAAACATCTCTTGAAGATGCGATTAAAAATGGTCAACCGATTGCGGGTGATCGTTATAAAGAAAATGTAAGAGGCGATAAAGAAGCATGGAAATCTGCGGCGGTAAAAGTAGAAGAAACATACATCACTCCTGTGCAGGTGCACAACCCCATGGAGATACATGCTACCACTGCCTCGTGGAACGGTGATGAAAAAGTAACGGTGTGGGAAAAAACACAGGGCGTAAAAAGTGCACAGCAGGCCATAGTGCAGGCTTTCGGTTTGCAGGAAAAGAATGTGCAGGTAAACGCTTTGTTTGTGGGCGGCGGCTTTGGTGCAGCTTTGCGCACATGGCCTCACACGATTGCGGCTATCATGGCTGCTAAAGTTATAGGCCGTCCGGTGAGGCTTGTGCTCACAAGGCCCCAGATGTTTACCCTCGTGGGCTATCGCCCCTCTGCCATACAACAATTTGCTGTGGGTGCAGATGCTGATGGAAAATTAGTAGGCATGTGGCACGATGCAAGTGCCATTACTTCTACCTATGAAACGTTTAACGAAGGCCTTGTAGCAATGACGAAAGCACTATATGCTTGCGCCAACGTAAGTACCCGTTACAACGTTTACCCTGTAGACCTGAGCACACCCACCTGGATGCGTGGCCCCGGTGAGGCTACCGGTTCCTTTCCCTTGGAATGCGGACTTGATGAACTTTCTTACAAGTTAAAAATGGATCCCCTGGAGTTACGCCTGCGCAACCACGCAGATACTGACCCCGAAAACGGCAAGCCATTTAGCTCAAAATTTTTGAAAGAAGCCTACCAGTTAGGGGCTGATAAATTTGGCTGGAGCAATCGCAATCCCCAGCCACAATCAATGAAAGAGGGCGAATGGCAGGTTGGTTATGGAATGAGTTCAGGCCTGTTTGGCGCTTTTAGAGGAGATGCAAAACTTGCCGCAAAATTAATGGCTGATGGGCGGCTCATTTTGCAAAGTGCTGTGAGCGATAGTGGGCCAGGTACTGCAACGGCCATGGTGAAAATTGCAAGCGATGCTATGGGACTTGAATACAGCAAAGTAACCTTCGAATTAGGAGACTCGTCATACCCGCCGGGACCCACCCAAGGAGGCTCTTCAACCACTTCTACATTAGGAGCTGCTGTGAGCGGTGCCTGTGTTTCGCTGCAAAAGAAACTGGCGGAGGCTGCAAAAAAATCAGGGCTATTCGGAGAAAACCTGGCGGCCGATGGACTGCTGTTTAGAGATGGAGCGGTCGTTTTAAAATCAGATAACAGTAAAAAGTTTTCCTACGCCGAAGTAATGAAAGCGGCCGGACTGCAAGTGATAGAGATAGCAGAGACTTCGGGGCGCAATCCTGAAATGCAAAAATATTCGGCTTATTCTTACTCTGTACATTTTGTAAAAGTGCTCGTGCACCCACTTACGGGTGTTGTAAGAATTGATAGGGTGGTAACTGCCGGAGATGCCGGCAAAATTGTAAGTTGGAAAACAGCGGAAAGCCAAATGAAAGGTGGTGTGGTAGGAGGTATTGGTGGAGCGCTTATGGAAGAAGGCGTTATAGATGACCGGTATGGGCGCTGGGTAAATAATAATTTTGCCGACTACCATGTACCTGTGCACGCAGATGTACCAGCAGTAGAAGCTTATTTTGTAGACAAGCCAGATCCGATATTAAACCCGGTGGGCAGTAAAGGCATGGGCGAAATTGCATTGATCGGTTTTGCGGCAGCCGTTGCCAATGCTGTGTTTCATGCAACGGGTAAAAGAATTAGGGAATTGCCTATTACTCCTGATAAGCTGATTTAATTGAAATTATTTCTTACCTCATCAAGGTTGAGATGCATACATCATATCTATGCATTTAAAGAAATGGTTGGCAGTAGGTCTACCTACTGCCAACCAAAGTATAAGGAAGCAATTAAGGTTTAAATGATAAAGTTTATGTGTTTACCAATCTTGCCCTGAGCATAGCTTAGGGCTTTCGTATGGGCATTGCTTTTGGCTTGGGAGACGAAGGCACTTTTACAAGTTGCGGTGTGGGCTCTTTCCATATCCAGGAAAGATTCCATAGATTGGCGATTGCGGAATAAATTTTTGTGGGCATGTTGTTTATGGGTTTTGTTGGGTTGATGATAGAAATTGCAGAAGCTAATTTTACGAATGGGTCATCTTAAAATTTGGACTGTTCCGTAACGAGGCTGCTGCAGGATTATAAATGTAAAAAGAGTTATAATTGAGGTATTCTTTCCTAACGAAATATCTAATCTGGCGTAGATTTTTAGCTACAAACAATTATTTAAAATCAATCTTTTTTTTGTAACAGTCGTCCTTATTTAGCACAAAATAATGCTGAATGGTAAATTTAAATGACTGGCTGTGCATAGCCGCAGTCATTGGGGCCATTGTGCTAAAGCTTTATTTTACCGGTACCACTTTGCTTAAATGCTGCATCTCAAGAATGGTCATATTGCCATCATGACTCTCTCTGAACATTGGTGCAAATTTTACCCCGTGCGTTATTTCATTATAGATGTAGGACGTTCGTTGCTGCACAGTGGTGCTATACACATCATCAAAAGCCCTCACCAGTACGTATAATTCCACATCGCCCGATTCGTAATCTTCAGGTAATAAATTCCAAAGTGGACTCTGTTCATCTATTGGGTGCACCACCGTTAGATTCATTGGAAGGTTTTCGATATGGGTTCGTTCGAGCGGCAGTTCAAAAAATTTATAAACAGGCTTTTCATTTTCAATTACCTGCATACCCAGGTTTACTTTTACATGTACTTCGCTTAAAGTGTGTGTGTCTTTGGAAGCCGCAAAACGAAACATCAGGCCTGTTTTATCTTGAAAGGGAGCCACGATGGCCCGGGTGCTAAAATTTAGGTTTGCTTTAGGTCTTGTAAAACGGCCATACAAAAGACCTGTAATAAAAGCAAAAGACAAAAATCCGGTAACAGCTTCTATTGAAGCAATAATATTAACAGCATCACCAGTAGGGTTTATACGACCATACCCTACCGTTGTAAAAGTTTGTGCACTGAAATAAAATATTTCTTTTAGTTGTCCCCATTGGGTTGTTTGAACAAAACCAACAAATTGATGCAACCCCAGGCTGTAATAAATGGAGGTAAACAACAGGTTAAGAAACAAAATGGATAGCAGTGTTACCGACAGAAATTTAAAATTAGATAATACCAGGAGTTCATGATAGATGCTGATGCGGCTAAAAAAAGGGATGCCTTCCCGCCTGGTATTGAACTGACCATCTCTGTTTAAAAAACGTCCGGTATTATTAGAGGCAGTATTACTAAAGCCCGTATCAACATTGAGTGAAGTCTTATTATTTGCGTTGTTGAATAGTGCCATGGTGAAATTTAATATTTATGCGCAAGTGGTTTACATCCTGGTTCAAAAAAATTAAATTTTGCGTTTGCCCAAAATGTCGGAGCATGCAATGTTTAAAATTGCCATCATAAGATAAAAATATTAAGCTTTCCGTTCCACATCAGGTTCTGATGTTTTTATTTTTTCTTTGAAGGCTGCGCTTTCGTATCACATCTTGCACCTGTACTCCGCTGATCTTGCTTTCAAGCCACGAAATAATATCCAGGTAGGTAAAAGCCCTTGCCTCCAATGGATTGCCTTCATATTTTTTTAATGAGGACAATAGTTTTTCAAATTCGGGCTTAAGGGCATGCGCCCCCACCTTGAAACTGCGGCGTAGGAAAGTAAAAACCTCTTCCTCAACCTTACTCAGGTTATCCATCTTTGCCATAAAGCGATACACCGATTTAATGAGGTATTCCAACAGTTCAAAATTGCCCAGTTCATAATGTGCTATCAGGTGCAGCAGGCGGGCATAACACTGCAGGTCGGTGCGCAGGTCGGCTTTGCTGTTGATGATGCGGTTGAGGTAGTCTATAGCCCTGCTGCTGTTGCCGCTGCCAAAATAGAGGCTGGCAATTTTATAGTAAAATACCAGCACCCGGTGAGCATCTAAATATTGCCCGTACTGCTTTAACATTTTTTCTAAAAAAGGGACCATCCGCAAACCCTTATCAAAACTGCCTTGCAAGAAATGGTAATTCAACCGGGCCGTATATAGGTACTGGTAAACTAATATGCGGTTGTTGGGATTTTGTTTTACTGCTTTGGTTCGGGCAAACTGCTCAAACTTTTTAATACACAATTCCATCTTTGTTTCATTGCCCAGGTCAAAATGCGCACTCATCAGGTTGTGCATCCCTTTTATGTAACTGGCCGTTTCTACAGGAAGCATTTCGGGATACTGATCAAAAATATCCACCCATTTCTGACATTGGCGGTAGTACTGCACAAAATCCAGGCGGATAAACGCATACCAGCAGTAACTCTGGTGCAAGTAGAGCTTTTCGTAAAAATTGTTAGCCTTATCAGCCAGCGGCGGCAAATTGGCTTCAAAATATTCATTGATGCTTTTTACATCTCCGGCATTTCTCGCATGACCATGTTGTATATACCAACTGTATAATTGTAAAGACAGGTTAGACAGTTTATTTACCCGCAGTAAGGTATCGTTCACAGCATCACTCTCCTGGGTTAGTTGGTTGGCCCTGTTTTGAATGCTCCTTGTGATGTATAGGACTTCAATCTTTTTCTCAAAAAATAATACCTGCTGCAGGTATGTCAACTGGTTGTGAGATTTTGCCAGTTCCTTCAGTTTATCTAAAGATTTGAGACTTTGCAGGTAAAGCCCCTTGTTGTAGAGAATGCGGGCATGAGCCATGAGCTCGTTTAATTGTAAATCAATATTAACCTCGTCCTTTAAAATGCGCAGGCTGCTTAGTATCTGCCGGTACAAATGGGCCTTTAGGTTGCTCAGCTGCCCCTTGCTGATAGAAGGATTTTTCTTTAGAAGAATGGCCTCATTATAATCGGACATCTTGTCCAGCGCATCAAAAAGCTGGATGCTCTTCAACTCATCGCTGCTGCTATTTCGTTTCACAAACAACTTAAAGTTGCGCTTCTCGCTCTTCTCGAGCGATTTTACCAGTTGAAATAAGCCGTCGTTAGAGCGGTTGAACATCGTAATTCATTTTATCGTAGATCCTTTGCCACATTGGATTTGCCCTGGTACTACCCTATTTAAAATACGTAAATAGCCGGGCATTTTGTTTTCAAATGGCATGCTGGTATGGGTAAATTGAGGTTGCAATACTTAGCGGCCCCCTGGCTACAAATATAAGCGCAAGCATTTTTATCACATACTATCCAACTAATAATTATGTCTCAAGGAAAAGTTCACATTTTTGATACCACCCTGCGTGACGGGGAACAGGTGCCTGGTTGTAAACTAAATACCAAAGAAAAAGTAGCCCTTGCACTGGCATTGGAAGAGTTAGGAGTAGACATTATAGAAGCCGGCTTTCCCATATCCTCCCCCGGCGACTTTGATTCTGTAAATGAAATATCAAAGGTTATCAAAAACACCTCGGTTTGTGCTTTGAGCCGGGCTGTGCAAAAAGATATTGAAGTTGCGGCAGAGGCACTCAAATATGCAGTGCGACCTCGTATTCATACTGGCATTGGCACGTCCGACTTTCATATAAAATCGAAGTTCAATTCTAACCAAAAGGATATTTTAGAACGAGCGGTGCAATGCGTAAAATGGGCGAAAAATTTTGTAGACGACGTAGAGTTTTATGCAGAAGACGCTGGCCGCACAGATAATGCTTACCTGGCTCGGGTAATTGAAGCCGTAATCAAAGCCGGTGCTACAGTGGTGAACATCCCGGATACCACGGGCTATTGCCTTCCTCACCAGTATGGCGAAAAGATTGCTTACCTGGTAAACAATGTGCCTAATATAGATAAGGCAATTATCAGTTGCCACTGTCACAATGATCTTGGATTGGCCACTGCCAATTCTATAGCAGGTGTATTAAATGGAGCAAGGCAGATAGAATGCACCATCAACGGTCTGGGCGAGAGAGCCGGCAACACCGCATTGGAAGAAGTGGTGATGATCTTAAAACAACACAGCAATTTGGGCTACTACAGCAATATTAAAGCGCCGCAGTTAAATCCTATCAGCCGCCTGGTATCAGATACCATGCGCATGCCGGTGCAATCCAACAAAGCTATAGTAGGTTCCAATGCCTTTGCCCATTCATCCGGCATTCACCAGGATGGATTTTTAAAAGATACCCAAACCTACGAGATCATTGCCCCTGAGGAAGTAGGAGCAGATGGATCCAGGATTGTACTAACGGCAAGGAGTGGCCGTAGCGCACTGGCTTTTCGCTTTCAGAAAATTGGATTCCATTACGACCGTAATGATATTGATATTTTATATGATGAATTTTTAAAACTGGCTGATAGCAAAAAAGAAGTAGAAGATGCTGATCTGCATCATTTGGCGGTGCAGCATAAAGTGGTGGCGGCCTGAAGAAAGTCAAAAGTCAAAAGTAAAAGGCATAAGGAATGGGGGAAATCAAAAATCAAAAATCAAAAATCAAGAATCAAAACTGATAAATTCTATAGATGTCTAAAACATTATTTGAAAAGATTTGGGATAAACATGTGGTGAAAACCATCGCAGATGGCCCGTCTGTGTTGTACATCGACAAACACCTGATACACGAGGTAACCAGTCCGCAGGCATTTGCAGGTTTAAACAAACGGGGTATTAAAGTTTTGCGTCCGAAGCAGGTGGTGGCCACCGCTGATCATAATGTACCTACGCTCAATCAACATTTGCCTATCAAAGAAACTTTGTCAAGAGTGCAGGTAGAAACCTTGCAAAAAAATTGTGCAGAGCATGGTATAGAATTATATGATCTCGGTCATCCCTACCAGGGAATT
>JBKJKD010000153.1:0-8703 GCA_046597635.1 Ferruginibacter sp.
TTACAGCGAGATGCAGTCCTGAGTTTGGTAATGGCTTTGTCTTTTATTTGCCTCACTCTCTCCCTCGTCAGACTAAATCGCTCGCCTATGTCTTCCAGACTTAGAGGATGATCGATCCCTATTCCAAAGAAAAAGCGGATTACCTCATTTTGCCTCTCCGTTAGGGTACTGAGCGATCTTTCAATTTCTGTATGCAAAGATGCATTCACAGCAAGTTCATTGTCTGTACCTAAAGCATCTTTGTTGATCATGATATCTATTAACGTACTATCCTCTCCATCTGCCAGAGGCTGATCCATACTCACATGCCTTGAAGATAACCCAAGTGTCGCTGCCACCTCTTCTACCTCGATATCCAGTAAAAAAGCCAACTCTTCAGGGGTAGGTTCCCTTTCGAATTCCTGCTCTAATTGGGAGTATGCCTTGCTGATTCTGTTCGTGAGGCCCACTTTGTTTAAGGGCAGCCGTACAATTCTGGATTGTTCTGCCAGAGCTTGTAAAATACTTTGCCTTATCCACCAAACTGCATAGGATATGAATTTGAACCCACGAGTTTCATCGAAGCGCTGAGCAGCTTTAATGAGACCTAAGTTTCCCTCGTTAATCAGGTCAGGAAGCGTGAGACCTTGATTCTGATATTGCTTAGCCACAGAAACTACGAACCGCAGGTTTGCTTTGGTAAGCTTCTCTAGAGCCTTAGCATCTCCTTTTCTTATTTGTACTGCGAGGTTAACTTCTTCTTCGGGGCTAATCAAATCTACCTTTCCAATCTCTTGCAAATACTTTTCCAAGCTTTGGCTTTCCCGGTTGGTAATTGACTTTGTTATTTTAAGTTGACGCATACTCATAAGCAGAAGGTTTAAGGGTTAAAAATGGAAGTTGGGACTTGGCTTCTCAATGCTCAGACACGCTGGAGATATTAACGTAATTTAATATAAATAACAGTGCGGACAAAATATATTATATACCCTATTTGTACCATATGGAGGGTTAGTTTTGAAATTCAGGATCTTAAAATACTTTCAAAATAAAAGAACAAATGTTTTGTTACGTTGATTATTTTCCTATAATTGCAGCCTGTAGTATTTACTAAAAAAATATAATGAGTAAGAAAATTTTATATACGTTAGAATATCCTGTGAGGTGCTCACCCGGAATATTGTATGAATTTTTAAGTACACCAGCCGGACTTCAAGAATGGTTCGCTGACAAGGTTGACGAGCGTGATGGTTTATTTACTTTTGGTTGGAATGGAACAGAGGAAAGGGCTGACCTCTTAGACAAGGAGGAAGCTAAATTTATCCGCTTCCATTGGACTTACGCCGCAAAAGAAGAGTATTTTGAATTTGCCATTGAAAAATCAGAGGTAACTAATCAAACGATTTTAATTGTAAAGGATTTTGCGGAGAAAAAAGACATTAAAGACCAAAGCCAGTTGTGGGAATATCAGGTTAAAGACCTTTTTCACCGCATAGGTAATTAACGCCTTAATAAATCGGTTACTGTTTCATAAGCATCAGGTAAAACTAGCAGCAGATCATTCCATTGATTTAAATTTATTTTTACCGCAACCTTAAGGAACTCCTTTCTATTTAAATGGGAATCTAATTCTTCAGTAGTTAGGGAATGTGCGGGTAGGTAATTGACTGCGTCAAAATGGTGCTCCCATCCTTTATCATTTACACAGACGTAAAAATCTCCCTCTCCTTTTTTCTGAATATTATTTGTGATGTCTTGCTGATATAATTTTTTGAACCTGCCCGTCAAATGCAGTGTAATGCTGAAAAAATTGCCCCACCAAAACATGGTGCGAAGTGCAAAGATGTTTTCTTTATCAAACATCGAAGGATAGTCCAAAATCACATATGGAAGATTACGGTAATTTTCTCCTCTTGAAATCTTAGGTATTACCGATAGTAAAGCGGGCGGTAGGTGATTTTTTGTATTCCCAATAAGCTGTTGGATAACCGGCACCTGGGCATGAAATAATTCATAAACTTTTTTGATAATTTGCTGTTTCGTTAAAACCCAACTAGTATCCTCCACTATCAGGAGTTCCTGCGGAGAAAGCATTAATTTTGTCGCATCAGCCATATCGAAAAGTTAAGGAAATAATTTTTCATGTTCAGCAAAAAAGGAAATGATAAAAAAATTAGATAAACTAATATTAAGAGCTTTTTTAGGTCCTTTCGTTGCAACGTTCTTCATTGCCTTTTTTATGCTGATGATGCAGAGTTTATGGAAATATATCGATGACCTAGTAGGTAAGGGTTTAGACTTTTTAACAATAGGCCAATTTCTCTGGTATGCAAGTGCTTCCCTGCTAACGCTTGCAATGCCCATAGCTATTTTGATATCCTCCATTATGACCTTTGGCAACCTGGGTGAAAGCTTCGAACTCGTGGCTATTAAATCAGCCGGCATCTCTTTACTCCGGTTCATGCGCCCCCTAATGTATTTCACCATCGTGCTCTGTGGTGTTTCGTACATGTTTGCAAACTATGTAATTCCTTATGCCAATTTAAAATTCAAAACTCTTTATTCAGACATCTACTACAAAAAACCTGCTTTTGATTTAAAGGAGGGCGTGTTCTTCACTTACATCCCCACGTATGCTATTAAAGTTGGAAAAAAAGATCCTGATGGAAAAACTATACACAACGTACTCATTTACGACCAGAGTAACCAACTGCAGGATAACAGCATAGTAGCGCAACAAGGAGTCATGAAAATTTCTGATGATAAAAACTTTCTCGAATTTAACCTTGAAAATGGCTTTAGATACCAGGAGCGTGGAAACAACCTGGATACAACAACTGAGTATATACGACTTGGTTTTAAAGAATTTAAAAAGCTATTTGATCTGAGTGTACTGCAAAAGCAAACAACCAATGACAGCATTTTTAAAAACAGTCACCAAATGCTGAGCTCTCGCCAACTTGCTAAGAATATCGATTCGTTGAAAATTGTTGACGACAGCATAACAGGAAAAATGTATAGTGTGCTCAATGCTCAAATGCATTTTTCTTATTTAAAGGATAGCTTACCACCTGTTAAGAGCGCTGTGAACAGCGGAGTAGTTGCTGCCACAATATTTCCTGATTCGCTCAAAAGCCTCTTAGATGAACGGGCGTTTTCAATAGCAGCTGATTTAAAAAGTACTATTCAGTTTAACAGCCTCGAAGCAGATTCAAGAGAAAAAAATATAAGGCTCCACAAGATCGAATGGCACAGAAAATACTCATTCTCCATTGCCTGCCTTGTATTGTTTTTCATCGGCGCTCCCCTTGGTTCTATTATAAGAAAAGGTGGGATGGGTATGCCACTGGTGGTGGCTATAATTTTCTTTTTAATATTTCACCTGTTGGGCATGTTTGGGGAGAAATTTGTAAAAGAAAATCTAACTACGCCATTTATAGGCATGTGGCTTGCAGTAATGGTACTTACACCCGTTGGCATCTTTCTTACCTATAAAGCAATGCACGACTCACAACTTTTCAATAAGGAGTACTATTACCGCTCTTTCAAAAGGGTTCGGCTTTTTTTAAATAGTTTTAAACAACCAAATATTTTAAAAGAAAACATATAATTATGAAAAAGCAACCAGATGAAAGTAGACGAAAATTTATACTAAATTCTGCATTAGGTTCGGCTGGTGTAGCTCTCGGAATTGCAGGAGTTAGCTCGTTTATGCAGGGTTGTGCTACGCCGGCAAAGCTTTTAAGTTCATCGCTTACAACAGGCTTTGATCAACAACCTCTACCCTATAATTACAGTTCCCTGGAAGATATCATAGATGCGAAGACTATGGAGATCCATTATTCCAAACATGCAGCCGCTTATAGCAAGGCGTTAAAAGAGGCGGTTGCCGCTGAAGCTTCAACGGCAACTTCTGTAGAGAGTGTTCTTGGCAAAATCTCGAAATATTCAGTTAAAATGAGAAACAACGCCGGTGGTCATTACAACCACGAAATGTTTTGGAAATGTATGAGGCCAACATCTAAATCGAATTCACCAAAATCTAAACTACTTGAGGCTATTGTCAAAGATTTCGGTTCTTTTGAAAATCTTAAAATACAACTATCCGACGCTGGAGCAAAAAGGTTTGGTAGTGGCTGGGCATGGATTTACCTTGATAACAATAAGAAATTAAAAGTTGGCAGCACGCCTAACCAAGACAATCCATTAATGGACCTTGCAGAAATTAAAGGTTTTCCCGTTTTAGGTATAGATGTGTGGGAACATGCATACTACCTTAAATACCAAAATAAAAGAGCTGACTATATTTCTAACTGGTGGAACCTTGTAAACTGGGACTATGTTCAACAGAGATATGAATCTGTTTCTTAAAAAATCTACCTTTTATTTTTTAATGGCCGGTACCATCGTCATGATGGTGATTATGCTAATTACCGGTAAAGATCTTAAAACGGTCACCACTCCGCTTGGTATAATAGATCTCGAACTTGCTACGTCCAAATCTGCCGTACAAAACATTTTGACTGCGTGGGATCAAAAAGTTTCAAATGGAAAAGACCTTATATCAAAAGCCCGAATCAACACTTTGCTTGACTTCATATTTCTTGGTTTTTACTCTCTATTTCTATTTAGTTGTTGCAAAGCCTTAGCATCCAAATTGGCACAAAAAGAAACGTGGCAAAATATCCTTAACTTATTTGCAGCTATGGCAATACTTTCTGGACTGCTGGATGTTGTAGAGAACACTGGCATGCTCTTGTCTCTCTCTAAGTTTTCGGATTCATTCATTGCACCCATCACTGCGATTGCAGCCTACTTGAAGTGGGCTATTGTTATGGCTACACTGCTCGTTATCATTGCTGCCTTAACGGCAAAAATCCTCACAAGGAAAGAAGGAACTGGTTTAAATTGACTCAGCCTTTGCACGGTAACACTCAAAAAAAGAAAGTGAATGAACCGCACAAAGGCTGATAAATTGACAGGCAATCGTGCTGCAATTTAATGCAATACTTATGGACTTTCCAAATAAAAAACAGAATGTTTTGGTAATAAAACCCGCTTCAATTTTAAGAAATTTCGCACTTAAAAAAGTATATATTCGTAGCAACAATTTTTGATAAATTCGCCTAAAGAAATATTATGCAGGCTTGGAAAGATTACCAGGAAAAACACAAAGAGCGCTTCCTAAACGAATTATTTGACTTGCTGCGCATACCAAGCGTAAGTGCTAAAAGTGAAAATAAAAATGACATGATCAGGTGTGCTGAAGCAGTGAAGCAGCGCTTGCTGGAGGCTGGAGCCGATACCGTAACCATTTATCCCACAGAAGGGCACCCGATAGTTTACGGTGAGAAAATAATTGATCCGGAAAAGTCTACTGTTTTAGTCTATGGCCATTACGATGTGCAGCCAGCTGAACCGCTCGAACTATGGAACAGTGGCCCCTTTGAACCAACCGTTGTGGATGGTAAAATATTTGCGAGGGGAAGTTGCGATGACAAAGGCCAGGTCTACATGCATGTGAAAGCTCTCGAAATTTTGGTTCAAACAAATACACTGCAAAACAATATAAAGTTTTGTATTGAAGGGGAGGAAGAAGTAGGCTCAACCAACTTGGGAAAGTTTGTAGCAGCCAATAAAGAATTGTTGAAAGCAGACTGTGTGTTGATCAGTGACAGTGCCATGATTAGCCTAGACACTCCCAGCCTGGATATAGGGGTAAGAGGCCTGAGTTATATTGAATTGGAAGTAACTGGCCCTAACAGAGACCTGCATAGTGGCGTATATGGTGGAGCGGTAGCCAATCCAATAACTATACTTGCAAAAATGATTGCCTCATTACACGATGAAAATAACCACATAACCATTCCCGGATTTTATGAAGATGTGGCAGTAGCTACTGCAGAAGAAAGAGAGCTGATGGCACGAGCTCCGTTTGATGAAAACGAATTCAAGGAAGATCTAGGCGTAAAAGAACTTTGGGGTGAGAAAGGGTTTACGAGCAATGAAAGAACCGGGATTCGCCCCACTATTGAATTAAATGGAATTTGGGGAGGTTACATAGGCGAAGGCGCCAAGACGGTTTTGCCCTCTAAAGCTTTTGCAAAAATATCTGCAAGGCTGGTACCCAACCAAGGATCCGAAAAAATTACGAAGATGCTCATTGACCATCTTAAAAAAATTGCGCCCCCTTATGTAAAAGTGAAAGCAACCCTGCACCATGGGGGTGAGCCTTACATGACACCCATTGACAGCACCGCCTACAGGGCAGCGTCCAAAGCAATGGAAACTACCTTTGGCAAAACACCCATACCAGTGAGAGGTGGCGGAAGTATTCCTATTTGTGCTCTTTTTGAAAAAGAGCTCGGCATCAAAATCGTATTCATGGGCTTTGGATTAGATAGTGACAACCTACACAGCCCGAACGAAAAGTTTAATATCGATAACTTTTATAAAGGAATAGAAACCATTCCTTGGTTTCACAAGTACTTTACCGAGATGAAATAGACCTTCTTAAAATCTAAAAATGCAAGCAAAAAAGCGTTTTCTCTTTTTCAAGAAATTAACTTTTAAAATGATTACTAAATGTTCCCAAATATCTTTATTTTTGCCGCCCGTTTGCCGGGGTAGCTCAGCTGGTTAGAGCATCGGATTCATAACCCGAAGGTCGGCAGTTCAAGTCTGCTCTCCGGTACAACTTAAAATCTCCTGTAAAACAGGAGATTTTTTTATTTGTTTAAGTTAACCCTTGGCTTCCACGCAATTTCTTCAGCGCCTAGTAAATGACAGGTATACCTGGCCAAAACAAAAAGATAATCGCTCAGCCTGTTGAGATATTGAATAACGAGTGCATCTATAAAAAGATTTTCTTCCTTCATATGCACACAAATACGTTCTACCCGCCGGCAAATACACCTTGCCACATGCAAGGTAGACACGGTAACATGGCCCCCGGGAAGAATAAACGATTTCATAACCGGCAGCACTTCATTCATCCGGTCAATCTCAGTTTCTAATAAAAAAACATCTTCATTTTTGAGATCGGGAATTTTCATTTTTGGATCTTTCTCAGGGTCACAAGCAAGTGACGATCCGATGGTAAACAATCGATCTTGTATTTCTTTCAGTAATATTTTTGTTGCAGGGTCTGATAACTGGTCGTTGCATAAACCAATATAAGAATTCAATTCATCTATTGTTCCATAGCTCTCTATGCGTAAGTGACTTTTCGGAACTTTTGTACCACCAATCAAACTGGTTGTGCCTGTATCACCAGTTTTAGTATAAATTTTAAAAGCCATTTAATGAGTAATTTTCGAAAAGAAAAATTGAAAGTGTAAACACCTCAATACCGCAACAAAGATTTGTGGGAATTGTTCACGCACTAGGTTGCAGCAATTTGAGCCAACATTGGATTTGCATTAACCAGGTCTGTTTCTATAAGGCCGTCCTTTAGCCTTATAACCCTATGAGCAAAGTGAGAGATATCTTCTTCATGTGTTACCAGGATGATTGTATTTCCATCTCTATGAATCTTGCCGAGGATATCCATGATCTCGTGGGATGTTTTTGAATCAAGGTTTCCTGTAGGTTCGTCGGCCAAAATAATAGCAGGATTATTAATAAGGGCACGAGCTATTGCGACTCTTTGACATTGCCCACCACTCAACTCATTGGGCTTGTGATCCATTCTATCCGTCAACTTTACCTTTTCCAATACTGCTGCCGCTCTTTCTATCCTTTCCTTCTTACTGATGCCGCTGTACACAAGGGGCAGGGCCACGTTTTCTGCAGCGGTAAGCCTCGGAAGAAGGTTGAATTGCTGAAAAACAAAGCCAATATCTTTATTTCTAACGCCGGCTAAGTCGTCGTCAGGCATGCCACTTACATCTTTTCCGTTTAGAATATACTTTCCTCCCGTTGGAGAATCGAGGCATCCTAGTATATTCATTAAAGTAGATTTACCACTTCCACTCGGGCCCATTAAAGCAACATACTCGTTTTTAAAAATTTCCATAGAAATTCCTTTCAACACGGGCAGTTCATGTTTGCCCAGGTAATAACTTTTCCTGATTTCTTCCAGGTGAATAATAGCTTCCATAGTTTTATTTTTGAATCACAGTTGGTACCATGAAGAAATCTTCGTTGTGTTTAGAAGCATTTTGCAAAGCCTCACTTTTTGTGCAGGAACCTTCCACTATGTCTTCCCTCCACTTATTTTTTTGCCTGCTCATGTGTAGCAATGGCTCAACATATTCCGTGTCTACTTCATCCATTTTTTGCACAAAAGAAATCATCTTCTGCAGGTCGGCCTTAATAGACTCCTTTTCAACATTGGTAAAACTGAGTCGTGCAAGTGTGGCCAATTTTGTTACCATTGAGTCATTTACTTCCATCAAACAAAAATAAAGGATTCAACCCACAGCCCTCCCTATTTTATACAGGCGGTTTCTAAATTTACCCGAAGGCCTTGCGGTATAGGCCCCGAGTTTTATTATCTTCGCCGCCGGCACTTTTGCTAGGAACATTTCTATACCCCGCGGCAAAGGTTCTCCCCGGCAGTAATAAAATATGATAGAGAAAAAAATTGTCATGAGTGGCATTCGCCCAACTGGATTTCTTCACCTGGGCAACTATTTTGGGGCCATCAGGAATTTTGTAAAAATGCAGGAGGAATACGAATGTTATTTTATGGTGGCAGACTGGCATTCCCTTACTACACAT
>JBKJKD010000151.1:0-3172 GCA_046597635.1 Ferruginibacter sp.
GTTTTAACAATATTTGCAACGGTAGAACCTTTTTGTCCAATCGCAACATAGATGCAATAAACGGTTTCACCTCTTTCATAAAATTCTTTTTGATTGATGATGGTATCTACTGCGATGGCAGATTTACCGGTTTGACGATCGCCAATAATCAACTCACGCTGACCACGACCAATTGGAATCATTGCATCAATGGCTTTGATACCTGTTTGCAAAGGCTCTTTTACCGGCTCACGAAAAATTACACCTGGCGCCTTACGCTCCAGAGGCATTTCGTACAATTCGCCTACTAATGGTCCTTTACCATCTATAGGTTGCCCCAATGTATTGATAACACGACCACACATACCCTCTCCTACTTTAATAGAAGCGATTTGATTGGTACGTTTTACCTTGGCTCCCTCTTTAATACCACTGCTATCACCCATCAATACCACACCCACATTGTCTTCTTCCAGGTTTAGGGCAATTGCTTTTACGCCGTTTTCGAACTCTACGAGCTCACCGGAACGCACGTTATTTAAACCATAAACACGGGCAATACCATCTCCTACCTGCAATACGCTGCCCACTTCTTCTAGATCTGCAGAAGCATTAAAGTTGCTTAGCTGCTGGCGCAGTATCGCCGAAATTTCATCTGGTTTAATCTCTACCATAAAAATTTGTATTTGTTTATGAAGCCGGTTGCAAATGTTTTTGTGATGGTTGCCCCGATAGCTATCGGGGCTTACTTGTGCATTTACAGCCTAAGGCACCTATTTTTTAGGCCGCAAAGGTAAGAGATGATAACTGGAATGGCAAAAAAATCAATTGCTTTAGGCTGTATTATTTGCATTTGTGCAGAACTCCATTTGGCAAAAGGAGCATCACCCCAATTTTGTTAAAAACATGGCGGCAACATACCATTCTTAAACAAAGCTTCAAAAATTGTTAGGAAGTTGTATTTTGCCAATTGTATGCCAAGGCAATGCTACCTACAAATCTACATCTATCATGATTTCCGTTAATAACCTACTTGTACGCTGTCTAAGATTTGGCTTGGCAGCTTCCCACAAATTCTCAACTCAAAAAAATATTTTGTAAAAAAATGAAGAACCTTTTTATCCTTTTGCTGATGCTATGCCCGGCAACTAACCTACTGGCTCAAGATATTTCTAAAGAGGAGGCTATGCAGCTACTTTCCCGCAATCAAAAAGTTCTGGAGCTCTCGGGAGAAGACTTACAAAATTCCATGGTCTCTAATGCGTTTAATAATAAGTCGTCTGGCACGCAGATGATTTACTTACAGCAAAGTTTCAAAGGCCTTCCTGTATTTAACCAGTTACAGACACTTGCGTTTAAGAACGGTAAGCTGCTGTCGAAGGCCGGCGGCCGGCTAAACAACATTCAAAAACTAACTGCAAGGCTTGGGGCGGTTCCAATGGTAGAAGCATTAACGGCATTGAGAACCACACTAGCAGCCAAAAAGGTAAACCCAATGGCACCATTAAATGGTATACCCCGGGGACGAAAACTAGATTTTGGAAAAGCGGGTGTCAGCGATGTAAACATGACTACAGAGCTGATGTGGGTGCCACTAAACGACGGGGCTGAAATACGGCTTGCCTGGCAGGTTTACCTGGCGCCCACTTCCGGTTCCGACTACTGGCTTGTTAATGTAGATGCCTATAAAAACGAAATTATAGGTGAGATAAATCTCACGGTTTACTGTGATTTTCACCCGGGTGAAGTAGTGGATCCCGCATCAAAAAATATTGCCACTGACAATCCAACTCATCAGTTTAATGGACCGGCGTTATCATCCCAGCTGCTCAGCCCCTTGCTTGTTAATGGAGCAAGCTATCGTGTAATTCCTTTTCCAGCAGAAAGCCCTATACATGCTGGCGGCGCTCCGGCCATGCGCACAGATCCATGGAACCTGGCACCAGGCAATGCCACCACCTTAAAATGGCATAGCAACGGCACAAGCGATTTCGACATTAGCCGAGGCAACAATGTGTGGGCAAGGGAAGACCGCACTGGTACAACCACCATAGATAGGCCCACTTTGCCAGCTACTTCAACCACGGGCCCTGATCCGTTGACTTTTGATTTCGTACCAGATTTTACAGTTGCTCCTACGCAAACTACCCCCGTGCCCAATCAGCAATTCAACATTACCAATCTTTTTTACTGGAACAATCTCATTCATGACCTCAGTTACCAATACGGCTTTGATGAAGCCTCCGGAAATTTCCAACAGAATAACCTCGGCAGAGGTGGTTTGGGGAATGATTATGTGGATGCACAAGCGCAGGATGGCGGCGGCACAAACAACGCCAATTTCAGTACCCCGGCGGATGGCCAAAACGGACGCATGCAAATGTACTTGTGGAATGGTAATCCTCAAAGAGATGGGGATGTAGACAATGGCGTGATCGTGCATGAGTTTGCACATGGCATCAGTTCCCGCCTGGCGGGAGGCTCTGCGCAGGCGGCTTGCCTTGGAAGCTCAGAGCAAATGGGCGAAGGCTGGAGTGATTACTATGCCTTGATGGCTACCCAGGATTGGGCTACTGCTACCCTGAACGATGGCTTTGACAAGCCAAGAGGTATTGGCACTTATGTGGTGGGGCAAAGTAACACTGGCACTGGTATCCGCAGCCAACGATACACGACTAATTTTGCCATTAACAATAGAAGTTATACTGCAAACCTACCCGGTAATGGGCAACAGCATTCCAGGGGCGAAATATGGTGCGCTACACTCTGGGATATGACCTGGAATATTATCAATCAGGTGGGCAGCATCAACCCTAACATTTTTAATGCAACTGCGGCAGGCGGTAACAGCATAGCTTTGCGCCTGGTAACCGAAGGTTTAAAATTACAGGTGTGTAACGCCGGCTTTATTGATGGCCGAAACGGCATACTGCAGGCGGATCAAATTTTGTACAACGGTGCTTACCGCTGTGCTATTATGAATGCGTTTGCCCGCAGGGGTATGGGTTTTGATGCAAGCCAGGGTTCAGCAAACAGCACAACAGACCAAGTGCCCGGCTTCTCTATCATAGAAGCGCAGCTGAGCTTAACCCAAAACCTGGCCCAGCAGCAAGAAAACCAGGATGTAACTTACAGCAACCGTATTTCTGCAGGTACCTGCGGCGCCTTAACCAACTATTTGTTGACTGATACC
>JBKJKD010000029.1:0-4959 GCA_046597635.1 Ferruginibacter sp.
AATGTTGTTGTAATCGATGGCTTCTGGTTTGTGCCCACTCAAATGTTCGGCAGCATTGATGCCTTCTTTGGTAGCCACATGCGCCAAGGCCTGGCCTGGTGTGCAATCACCAATGGCATATAGACCTGGTATATTCGTTTGCTGGTTGGCATCTACAATAATCTTTCCTTTGTCAAGTTTAACACCCAACTCTTCCAACCCAATGCCTTCTATGTTGGCCACAACCCCAACAGCACTCAACAAAATATCTGCTTCCAACACCTGCTCACCGGTGGCAGTTTTAATAGTGGCTTTTACGCCGGAGCCGCTGGTATCTACCTTAAGAACTTCGCTGTTGGTGAGGATGGTAATGCCTTGTTTTTTAAATTGCTTTTCAAGCTCTTTACTGATGTCTTCATCTTCTACCGGTACAATGCGGGGCATAAACTCAACGATGGTAACTTTAGTACCCATGCTATTGTAGAAATAGGCAAACTCTGAACCAATGGCACCGCTTCCGCAAACGATCATACTTTTAGGCTGCTCTGGCAATACCATTGCCTTGCGGTAACCCACAATTTTTACATCATCTATGGGCAGGGTAGGTAGCTGACGTGCACGGCCACCAGTTGCTATCACAATATTTTTAGCCTCTACTATTTGTTTGGTATTGTCTGCGGCTGTTACTTCAATTTTGTTGGCTGCTACGATCTTGCCATTTCCCATGATCACATCAATCTTATTCTTCTTCATCAGGAACTGTACGCCTTTGCTCATCTTGTCTGCCACACCACGACTGCGGGTAATCACACCGCCAAAATCTGTAGAAACCTCTCCGGTGTTAATGCCATAACTTTTTGCATGTTTTGCATACTCATAAACCTGCGCACTCTTTAGCAATGCTTTGGTAGGAATACAACCCCAATTGAGGCAGACACCACCAAGGCTTTCTTTTTCGATGATTGCTACTTTTTTTCCCAGTTGACTTGCCCTGATTGCAGCGGGGTAACCGCCCGGACCACTCCCTAACACTATAACGTCGTATGCCATAAAATAGGTTGAATTTTTTAAATTGAATGAGCTGCAAAAATACTTTGAAAGCATGTATCTGCCAAAGCAATTTTTGAGCCTTTAACGATTTACAAAACGAACTGGAAGTAATTCTAACTAACTTTATCGCCGATGAAAAAAGTTATATTCTTACTGTCCTTTTCGTTTTTTTGTTTTATAGCCGAGTCACAGGAAATAAAGAAGTGGCAGATAACAGATGTAGAAGCTTATATGAAAGATACCGCTAACAAGGTAGTGGTCATTAGTTTTTGGGCTACGTTTTGTAAACCCTGCGTGGCAGAGATACCGTCGTTTATTGGCATCACCAATAAATACAAGCAGCAGAATGTTTCACTTTTGCTCGTTAGCCTCGATCTTCCATCCTTCTACCCAAATAAAATTGCAAGCTTTGCCAGGAAGCAGGGATACAAGGCCAATATTGTTTGGTTAAACGAAACCAATGCAGATTATTTTTGTCCCAGGATAGACAAGAGTTGGAGTGGGTCTATACCTGGTACACTTTTTTTAAACACAAAAACCGGCTACCGTAAATTTTTTGAGGAAGAAATAGAAGCCGCTGATTTTGAAAAAGAGCTCAAGCTGGCCTTGGCCAGTGACTAAACTTTTGTAAAGTCAATTCTTCCAGTACATGGCCTTGCGGGTGCGTACATTTTGCCTGATATTGCTATAAAAGAGATTAATATCTCCCACATGATAATTTTCCTGCCTCAGTAAAAAATTTCCAAAGAACCGGGGTTTGCTGCTCCACAGAATATTTTTATGTACCATGGCATCCGTTACACCTGGGTATAGCTTATTAAACTTTTTTAGTACGCCACCGGTATTCAAACTGGCGGGTGCAAAGAGGGTATCTGTTGTCCATGTAAGCGGGTTAGTTACAACCGCTTTAAAAGTTTCCTTTAACACAAATTCACTTCCTTCAAAATCTTTTTTATAAGTACGCCAGCTTACAAAGCATCCCGTGGCCAATGAGTCTTTACAGGGTTTTAAACCATTGAAATAAGTCTCGGGTATGGGCATGCCCACAAGGTAGGCGCACACCAGTTTATTGCTCAGCGTTTTTCCTTCAAAAAAATCTTTTAAAAGCCTGGCGGCATGCGTGGTGCCCTGGCTGTGCGATGCAATAATGATGGGCCGGCCATTGTTGTAATACTTGAGATAAGTTTCAAAGGCTGCTTTTACATCTTCGTAGGCAAGTTCAAAAGCCCGGCTTGCCCGTGCTTTATCTGTAGTAAAATAATTGTTGTAATGAGCCTGGCGGTAACGTGGTGCAAACACACGGCATTCGCCATTGAAAGCGCTTGCCTGGTAAAGCATAGCGGAGTAATCTGTTTTACTGTTGATGGCAGCATCGTCTATGAGTGCATTGCTGTTGGTATCTTTTGCACTGGTAAGTGTGGTGGGATGCACAAAAAAAACATCGATCGTTTGATCATTTGAATAAGTCTTTCGGAGGGGCCTTGGCACACTGTCTGAAGGATCCCATTTTTCCGGGTGAGCGGCCCAGTAGCTTAAGTTTTTGTAGTCAGGTTTGCCATCCGGGCTTTTAAACTGGTATGCTATATTGCCGCTAAAGTTCTTTGGGCTGCAGGATGCTGCTAACATGGCCACTAGAACGCAGAAAAAAAATGCCCTTTGTTTTTGCATAGAAATAAATGTGTTTGATGTTTGTTTGAAGGATTAAAAAGGCTCTTTTAAATGTCGGGCATTTCACAGTAAACAATAAAGCACGCTAAAGTATACAAGGAATTCGATTAACAATGTATAGTTGTTTATTTGCATCTCTGATTTCGTTTTCTGAAAATTTCTATGTGACACAACCTCTTAATATTGTTGAATAATTTATGATTTGTTTCTTTTAATGCTGCATCCTACGCTTCTGCTTTCCTTAACGGAAACAAGTTTATCATCAGTCATTTCGTTGATAGCCTCTTTTAGGTGATGCCTGCCCACGGCCCTTGCATCTGACGGGTTGTCGTCAATAGCCCCATGGTAAACAAGTGTAAGGTTGTTATCAAATAAAAAAACTTCCGGTGTTCGGTTGGCTCCAAACGCATCTGCAACTTCGTGATCTTTGTCCACTACATAGCTCCACTTATATTGCTGATCTTTGGCATAGGTCTTCATGGCTTGCGGACTGTCGTCGGCGCCCCGATAGGCTTCGTTGCTGTTCAACAATATGATACCGAGCCCCATTTTTTTTGCATATTCCGCAATGGCGATGGTTCTTGCCTGGTTTTTAATAACGTAAGGGCAAGTATTACAACTAAACATTACCAGTATTCCATTGTTACCCTTTGCTTCTTTCATGCTAATCATCTTTCCAGTTACATCCAGCATTTTTAAATCGGCTTTGGGTAGTGGAGCCCCAATTTTTAGGGGCTCGCCTGCGGCAACGGCCATGGTTGCAGCCAGCATACAAGCAGCCAATGCCGCAGTTATCTTTTTCATATAATTAATTTTAAAATAGTTGACGACAATAAAATTAATCCTTCGTGCTTGAAATGCTTTCTCCGGAATCATAAATTAATTAAGTGGTGCATTAACTTCCTTGGCGGCTTCTATCTTTATTGCAGCTTCGGTTTCTGCCCTGTGTAGTGACTGTGCTTTTAAAATGCGGATGCTCACATTCAACTCGAAACCAATGAGCAGCACAAGGGAATTGATGTAGATGAGTGCCATCACCATCATGATGGTACCGATGGAGCCGTAAAGCGCATTGTACTTGCCAAAGCTGCTTACAAAAAAGGAAAAACCCAAGGTGGAAACAATGCTTAAAAAGGTGGCCACCAGTGCACCCGGAGACCTTATTTTCCAGCGTATTTTTACAGAAGGTGCGTATTTGAAAATATAGCCGATGGCTAAAAAAATCAGCAGAATCATCAGTGCCCATCTGGCATAGGACACAATAATACGCCATGTAGGGTTGCTCACCAGCAGTTCTAAAACTGCACCTTGCATGATCAGGAGTATCAGGTAGCCAAGCAGTAATGAGAAGATAATTACAGTAAGACGCAAGGCTACCAGCCTGTCTTTAAATCCTTTTCGTTTTTCGAAGCCAATATAATTTTTATTAAAAGCCCGCATGAGACCCATCACTGCATTAGACGCAAAAAAGAGCGAAAGCAAAAGCCCAAAAGATAAAAGCCCAAAGCGGGAGTTGTCGATAAAACTATCTACGAATTTTATTACTTCTCTATTGTACACCGGCGACGGAATAATATCATAGATAAAACTGTGTAACTCTATGGTGATGTTTTGTTTTGAAACAAATGGCAGGTTGGGAATAAGGGTAAACAAGAAAAGGAGAGAGGGCGGCAATGCCATCACAAAATTGTAAGAGATAGCTGATGCACGTTCGGTGATGCCGTGTGTTTTTACCTGCTTCAATAAAAAAACAATTACATCATACAGCGGTATACCATCAAAACCTGGCAGGTAAATGTTCTTGCTTTGCCTTATTAAAAAGGCAACAGGAGCGAATGTTACAAATATGCGTTGCAGTTTGGTCAATGTTATTTAGCCTGTTTTTTCCTGATGAGTTCGTCTAATGCTGTTTGGTATTCTTTCGCATATTTTAAATGCTCGGTATAAGTGGCAGCAAAATTAGAATAGCCATTAAAATCTGGCTTGGCCACAAAAAATATATAATCGGTGCTTGGTGCGTCCAGAACGGCATCAATGGTTTCTGCAGAGGGTGTGCTAATGGGACCGGGCGGCAGGCCCTTATTTTGATAAGTATTGTAGGGCGAAGGGTAGCTGAGGTGGCCATACAAAATTCTCTTCAGACCAAAGTCACGCATGGCATATTTTACCGTGGGGTCTGCTTCTAGTTTCATACCCTTGTTGATGCGGTTCATGTACACGCTTGCTATGAGGCCCTTATCTTTTAATTTATTTGTTTCCTCT
>JBKJKD010000086.1:0-21256 GCA_046597635.1 Ferruginibacter sp.
GGGGCCCACTACTGATAATACCGGGTGGAAGTTTAGTCAATTGGTTATGCAGGCGGTAGATAATTAGTGGTGCGGTAGACAACTCCAGCGTGATGCATCATGCCCAGGATGAATTACCTACCCAGTCCCGTGATTATGTATTTGGATTCATAATAATTTTATCCTCAACATTATTAAGATATCTTAAGTAGCCTTGTAGCAGTCTGGCTGTATGCTTGCACCTACGTAAACCAAAAAAATGAACCAGTTGGCTTTGCACCCAAAACTATTTTGCAAGAGCGGGTAGGTTCATTCAGCCAGATGATTTCGACCTCTGAAATTCAGTACGGATAGAAAAGCTGAATTCAAATAATGCCTTGCGGCTAGGCAATATTTATTTAGTCATTTATCTGCCAGGATTACTTTGCTAAAACTGCTGTTAGAAGTGACTGTTCAGTTTTTTTTTGAACCCACACTTCCCCATGCACTGGATGGCTGAACAGCCGCAGTCGTGGCTTGAATATTTTACCTGTTCCGATTTTTCACCTGTCATATTAAGGATCCTCGTTTTAATAAAAACGGGTGCATAAAACGAGATGATTTGCCAGGGGAAAAAACAGCTCTAGAATAGTATCTAAAGTTGTTGCTATTCCTGATGTGAAAATTATTTTAAAACTTCACCAACCGCCCCGCTTGTATTACGGAAGTATTACCCGCTATCTTATAGAAATAAACGCCTGCTGCAAGATTAGGTGTTTCAATTATATTCCTGCCTGCTGCCAGCTTTGCACTATAGAGCACTGTACCTACGGCATCCGTAATCATTAAGCGGGCTTTTAATTGCATGGGCATCTGTACTACAATTTTGTCGGTAAACACAGTTGGGAAAATTTCTATGCCACTATTGTCTTCAGTGGTTACTATGTTGCTAAAAGTAATTTTTCCGTCAATATCAACAATCCTTAACCGGTAAAAAGTTCTTACTGTATTTTTATTGACGTCATGAGATCCGTTAGCAGCAAATGCAGTATTATAAATATCGTTGAAGGCTCTGCCATCAAAAGACTGTTGCAGGTACACCCGGTCTACACCAGTTGCTTCGATGTACCAAACACATTTATTTTTACTGCTGGTTTTTTCAAGCGTTAACCGTGCAAAACGGACAGGTAATACCGAGTTGGTAAAAGTTTCGAAGCCATTGAACCCGGTAACCATTGCAAACCGTGGATTATTATAAATATTGTTTACTGCATACGTGGCAGGGTCAAATGTAAATACACTGCCTTTGGTATCGGCACCGCCGGTGGTAGTAAGTCCGTATAGTAACCCATTGTGCAATTTTAAAACCCCCCGTGGGTTCCTGGACCCCGAAGCTGCAAAAGAATGGCGTACTGCTATTGCATTGGTGGTAGTATTAAATTCTGCTATTGCTCCAGTTGCATTGGTGCCGCCGGTAAGGGTTGAAAAGTACAACAGGCTATTGGCCACAACCAACAGGCCGTTGGGGTTTGAAAGACCCGCACTGGAAAAGGATTGCCTGTTGCTAAAATTGTTGGTGGCTATATCAAAACTAAAGATATTATTGGCGGAGAACCCATATAACAGACCGTTGTAGGCTGTGAGTGGCGATTGCAATGCCGGGGCACCGTTGTTGTATTTTACGCTATACAAACTGGTTGCCGGGTCAAATGTAAAAATAGTACCAGCGCTATTAGTACCACCAGTGGTGGTGGTGCCATACAATACATTATTTACAACCAGCATCTCGGTTATGTTTGTTCCTGTGGCGGTGGTAGCTAAATCAATTTTTTTAGTGTAGGTGGCGTTCGTGATGTCCCACTCAAATAAAACACCCAGGTTATTGTTACCTCCCAGTCTTGTACCACCATACAATTTTCCATTATAAACAGCTAAGGTTGTGGATGGTCTCAAACCATCTGCACTTATATTAAATGTATACAATGTAGTGTACTGCATGCTCGTGAGATCTACCTCAAACAAAACGCCACTGTTATTTGTGAGCCCCGGGCCACCAATTAATGTAGTGCCATAGCCTTTTCCATTGTGCACTACTAATCGACCAAAAGGATTGCCCCCAAGACTTTTATTAAAATTCCCGACATTAGATACTCCGCTCGTGGCAGGGTCGTACACTATCAATGATCCCCTTAAGGCAACGCCATCGGCAGTGGTGAGGGCATACAGCTTATCATTCAACAAACCAAAGCCGCCATTAGGGCTTGAGCCTGTACTGGACGTTAAATCAAATTTATTAGTGTAGATGTTGGTTGCCGGATCCCATTCATACACAACACCAACACCATTGGCTCCACCAGAAGTAGTGCTGCTGTAAAATTTATTATTGTATAAAAGCATCTCCCCATAATTGCCGCTGCTACCAGAAGCATTGACAAAACTTCTTTTATTAATGACTGTGCTGCTGGCAGGATCCCACTCAAATATTGCCCCTAAACCGTTTGCTGCGCCCGATCTTGTGGTACCATAAAGTTTATTATTACGCACCGCTAACCTTCCATTAAAATCACTGCCAATGGCTGCCGCACCGGGCATTGTATATTGGATGGTATATACGTTTGTGGCAGGATCCCATTCAAATAATACACCGTCAAACCCAGCGCCAAGGCGGCGTGTACCACCATAAAATTTGTTGTTTACCAAGCTAAGGCCACCAAAACATTCATAACCGGTAGTAGCATTAGAAAAATCCATCCTCTTTACAATAGTGTTGGCGGCGTAGTCATACTCAAAAATAGTTCCCTGGTTGTTTGCGCCCCCACGTGTAGTGGTACCATATAACTTACCATTATATAACTGTAAAACACAATAGGGATAAGAGCCCAGTGTACTCGTTAAATCAATTTTTTTTGTATAAACATTGCTGACAGGGTCATACTCAAAAATTACCCCAAGACCACCTGCACCGCCTAACACGGTACATCCGTAAAATTTACTTCCAACCAACGTTAGGGAACTGTATGGATAAAACCCTGTTGCCTCGAACAAATCAATTTTTTTTGTTGTAACCCCGGTAGCAGGATCGTATTCGAAAATGATACCACCAATATCCTGATATCTTCCACCTAGCCCGGTGGTGCCATACATTTTACCGTTGTAGGCCACAAGCGTGCCAAAGCCTTCGTCGTAGCCAGCCAGGTTGGATGGAAAGCCATGAGCTTCTACCGGGCTGGTACCATCTGGATTCATTTTTATAATGGCGCCCTTGCCATCATCGCCGCCGCCAGTGTAGGTGCCTAATAGCTGCGTAGTTTGGGCATTACAAAAAGAAATACATAAAGTAAAAGACAAGACAGTGGTAATAATTTTTTTCATAATATTTTTTAAATGACATTTCAAATGTAGGTATTACAAGATACGTGGTTCTACCCTCCGGATGGTATTTTGTGGTAGCAGCGATGTTATTGCAGCTATTTTCCAGGTAGTCACAATCTAAAGGCATGTCGGATTTCTGTACTATGGGATGCTTTCGGTACACCATAGCTTAGGGGCACAAATAAGCCGGATAAGATTCGATAACTAGCGTGAGTTTTTTGCACTGGCGCCGCTGAAACGCCAGGATTTTTTCCTTACAGCAATGGTTTTGGGTAGTTTGAGATCGGATGTTTAATTGAGAATCTGAACAACAAATTCGAGTTTGGCATCGGAGAAATTGGAGGTTGTTTCGGCTATGTACTTGCTTTTCGTTACTCCCTTAATATGTACTTTTAAAACCAATCCTTTATTCAAAATTGAGGTATCACCACTTATTACTTGCTTCGGCCTCAATTCATAGTCGCACTCAGTTATCCAAATTATATTAAAGATTAATTCTGCACCGTAATCGGCATTTTTTTCAATTTGGATATTCTTTTCTCTTCTTATAAATGTAGTACCTGTCTCCTTGCTGTATATTTTAAATTTTCCATTGTGCACAACCTTGCAAGCTGCAGTTTGTGCCGATGCTTTCAGGCTTAAAATGAGCATCATTGTTATTATCAGTAGTTTCATCTGGTAACGGGTTGATTATATTTGCCACGAGGCCTCTGTAAAACTTTTCTTTTTCTAAATATTCACTCCATTTGAATGGAGCAAACTGCTGAATATATTTTTTGCAGCTTGCTATCTGAACATTTTACAAAAAGTCTCACGCTCCACAGCTTTTTTTCTCACAATAAATGAATATAACGAGGCAAGCAACAAGCCGCAACAATACTTATTACTGACTTTTCTTCGTACCCGTCCAGTGAGAAGTAAATTTCCTCTCTGGCGAATAAGAAATTCCTGATATTTTGTCGCCATCAATATAGCCGGAATGATAGTATACATTTTCTTTATCGCTGGTTGTAAAGGCAAAATAGATGAACTCCCAATCGGTGTTGAATTTTCCGGTGTCGAAAGAAGTTCCATAAAATTCTCCGCTAAAAGTTTTATCGGGCATGGGCGTAATTACAAAGTCTCTAAGATATGCTTCGCTGTTTGGGGTAGGCCTTAAATCTATACTCCAGGTGCCTTTTATATTTTCAAAATTTATTGCTATAGGTTGAGCTGTTACTTTAGCTTCGGGAATAGTAGCTTTCTGCCCATTGCTAACGAGGTATAATTGTTCCGATAATTCGTAAAGATTGGTAGCATTGGTATTGTTGAATACGATGATACTTTTTTTATCATCCATAGTATGAATCCAATTGGAGCAAGAACCTAAAATGCCACCGGTGCGATAAATAAATGGTTTGCTAAAGGCACCATATCCACTTGCATACCACACACCAAATGCCACATCATTTAATTTCTTATTTGGGGCGAGCATCATTGCTGTAGTCTCCTTGTTAAGCAATTTGTTATTGAAAATGCCGTAGTCGAATTTTAGCAAGTCTTCTACCGTAGAATACATGGCACCCGCTCCAAAAAAGTTCTCAATATAGTAAGGCTCATCAGCAGACACTTGCCCGGTACTATCGTTGATTGTGTATGAATTTGTAAGACCAACTACGATGTCTTTGGATTGCAACAAATTGGTATTTTCCATTTTTAATGGTTGTAAAATATTTTCTTGCAACACGGTACCGAAAGGTTTCTTGGTAACATTCTCCAGTATTTTTTGCAAAATGATATACTCCGTATTGCTATAATTGCTTTTGGTGCCAGGCACTTCCTCCAATTTACCACTGCAGTAGATATCTATGTAGGCATCAATTGATGTGGGCAGTTGATAGGTCTTCATTTCTAGCTTATCAGCACTGTTGGGAATGCCCGAACTGTAGGTAAGCAACTGCTCAATGTTTACTGTATTTTTTGCTTCACCTTTATACGTTGGAAAGTATTTGCCAAACGGTATTTTTAGATCTACTTTCCCCTGTTCGTATAATTGCAGAATTAAAACCGCCGTAAATGTTTTTGTTATGGATGCAATTTTAAATTTTGATTTCGTATTCAGCATTGTACCAGACTGTCGGTTGGAAATACCTGTGGCACTTAAATAATCAATTTGGCCATTCGTGGCCACCAATGCAACACCATTAAAGTTTTTTTGGGTACTATAGTAATGTAGAACTTCGTCATACTTTGCAGATTGGCCATAAGTAAAATGTGTAAGTGCAATAAACAGAGAAAGTAAAATCTTTTTCATTGTTGTTTGAGTTAAGGTCAATTTCAAATAAATATAGATTGGGAGAGTCTCAAAAAAAACCTCTGGCTTTTAAATATACAAACAATGTTTTTAGAGCAAACTAATGTCCAATGATTGTGTGCTAACCTGCAAGAAATTTCAAACAGCCATCCACTACAAAGTGCTTCATTATTCAGGTATAGTGGCGAAAACATGCTTTCACAGTATTGATAAAGTTCTCCCCCTCACCTTGTTTGAAACAATATACCAAGCCAATCATTTGAGAATTTCCAATCATCTCGCCTGTTGCAGGCAATTCGACTGGTTATCTTAGAATGAATCTCGGTTTTATCTAGTAAATTTAGGATCGATTGGAGGTCTTAATACCAAGATGCATATGGAACTTAATAATGAACAAGTACAGCCTCAAAAAAAGTTTTTTGCCGGGAACACTACCGATCATCCTGCGCCGGGTTCGGAAGAGGAGTTGCAGCAATTTGTAACATTACAGCAAAGTTTCTCCAGCCAGTTTACAACCGTTTTTCCTGATAACCTTGCCGCCAAAACAATCGTTGTTATACCTAGCCTCACCCTTGACCAGGAAGTGCTTGCCAAAGTGAACGGCGCTTTTCACTATGAAGAGAGATTACTGTGCCTGTTGATGTTGCTCCGCATGCCAAGGGCACATGTTACCTACGTGAGCAGCATGCCCATTGACCCGTTTATTGTAGATTATTACCTGCACTTGCTGCCCGGTATCACCGGCTTTCATGCAAGAGAGCGGTTGACGCTGCTGAGTTGCTACGATCTTTCTGCACTTTCTCTAACCGAAAAAATTTTACAACGCCACCGCTTAATCGAGCGTATTAAATGTAGCATTCCTTCAGGCCACGAGGCCCACATGGCTTGTTTTAACACCACTGGCTTTGAGCGCACGCTGGCAGTAAAGTTGGGAATACCTATTTATGGTTGCGATCCTTCTGTAATGTATTGTGGTACCAAGAGTGGCAGTAGAAAAATATTTTTAAGAGCAGGCGTGGCAATGCCTGCAGGTACGGAAGATTTAAAATCGTATGATGAAATTGTACAGGCCTTGGCCAAATTGAAAACCGAGTATCCTGCTTTAAAGAAAGCGGTTATAAAATTGAATGATGGTTTTTCCGGAGAGGGCAATGCCCTGCTCCGCTATCCGGAAGCCTTGCGGGGAGAAGAACTGCTTGGCTGGTTACACGAACATCTGTACAAAGAAATGGTACCCGTTGCAAAAGATTTGAGTGTAGAAACTTTCCTCGAAAAATTTATAGTTATGGAAGGGATTGTGGAAGCATTTGTGGAGGGGGAAGCAAAAGTTTCTCCTTCGGTACAATGTAAAATTGATCCGTTGGGAGTGGTGGAAATTGTTTCTACCCACGACCAGGTGCTGGGTGGCGATAGCGGGCAAATTTTTATGGGTGCGCATTTCCCTGCAGATGAAAGTTACCGCTTAGACATAGGGAAACTGGGCAAGGCCATTGCCGAAGAATTAAAAAAGGAGGGCGTATTGGGGCGCTTTGCCATTGATTTTATTTCGGTAAAGGAAAACGACAGTTGGAAACATTATGCCATCGAAATAAACCTGCGCAAAGGTGGTACCACACACCCGTTCTTAATGCTGGAGTATTTAACCAATGGGCATTATGATGAAGCCACTGCCCTTTTTTTGACTCCCAGTAAACAAAACCGTTGCTATTTTGCCTCAGATAATTTGCAGAACGATGCCTACAAGGGGCTATCGCCGCAAGACCTGATAGACATAGCCATGTTTCATGGGTTGCATTTTGACGGGGCCACTCAAAAAGGCGTTATGTTTCACATGATTGGAGCACTCTCGCAATTTGGAAAAATGGGTGTAGTGTGCATTGGCGAAACCCCGGAAGAAGCTTATTCTTTTTACCTCAAAACACTAGAAGTATTGGATGTGGAAACTGCGGTTAAGTAAAGCTGCAAATCCGTAAGTAATGATAAGGTTTGCTGGCGCCAATCTTCTTCTTTTAAATTATTTGATTTATTTAAGGGTTTGACTTGGACAACTGTACGAACACCAAAATAAAGAAGATGCAAAACACCCAATCGTTTACCCCATACGTAGCGTAAAATGCCCCAGCCATTTTGTCTTTCGCAAAAACCTCTGCAATTTTGTTATCAAGCAGCCAGCGGATCCAAATGAAACCATAGATAAATTTTTCGATGGCGAACACGGCAACCAACCACTTAACATGCTGATAGTTCTTGGCCACAGACATATAGGCCAGCCCCCAAACAACTATCATTAACAAGCCGAAGTTTGACATCACTACCGGATCATATTCTGCTATTACTGGGTTTGTAAATAGTCTTGAAAAAGCAAGGACGGACATATTCATCAAGCCAGCTATGATAAATCCTTTGGAGATAGTTTCTGTTTTTATGGTCATGGTTGTTTTTGTTAGGTTTTAAATTCACCCGGTCACAATAAAGCTAACAGTTTTACGGTCATAATCCAAGGCTGAATAGTATCCCATAAAAAAAAGGCGCAGTTGATCCTACCGGAACAGCTGCGCCTTTAAATCTTAAATGAGTGCCTATTGAATGATCAGTTTTTGGGTAAGAATCACATCCCTGTTTATGAATTGCAGCATATAAATGCCGGAAGCAATTTTACTGATGTCCAGCGTTTGAGCTTCAAGGGAGAAGTCTACCTGTTTCCACGTTTTTATCAGTTGTCCTTTTGCATTGAGCAAATTGATGTTGCTCATCCCGTTGGTTCCAAAAGCGAAAACTTTTACCTGGTTCCTTGCAGGATTCGGGCTAATGCTTACATCCAGCGTTGCGTTAAAACTTATTCTTGCCTGCCTGATACCGGAGAGGCTTTCTCTGCTATCTAAATCTGTTTGGCGCAAGCGGTAATAATACAATTTATTGGGCTGAATAAAATTATCCCGATAGCTGTAGCTGGTTTGCCTGCTGCTGTTAACCATGCCAGCTACCCAACCAATACGCTCAAAGTTGGCGCCATCAGCACTTCTCTCTACTACAAAGCCTTTGTTATTTATTTCAAAAGCTGTGCTCCAGCTGAGCACAATGGCTTTGCCGTTGGGTCTTGCTTCAAAAGATAATAAATTAACGGGCAATGCTGTGAGCGGAGATACGAGGAGGAACTGAGAAAAACCTCCCGTTGCGCTGATGGTATAAGAAACATATCCTGCAGTGCCCCGCTGATCGTTTACCACAGGTGTAAACAGAGTTGAATTAGATGCAGTGAGGGTAGACGACAAACTTACGCCGTCTGCTACTTTTAAAATTTTGAGAGTCGGTACTTCCACCCCCCATGCCGCTACTTCTGCCGTGGTGTAATAAAACGTAGCCTGGTAGGTAGCAGAGGTATTGGGTGTGGCAGGCGTAAGTTTAATTACTTTATCACTTCTTAAATAGTTGCCGGCGTTCGTGTTTAACGCAACACGGGAGTTTCCTGCTCCGGTAATTGTGGCTGTAAGGCAGCCAATGTTTTGATTGGGATTGGCAACAGTTGCAATAATCTTATTGATACCCGTGGTGTACTGCGCTGTTTGACCAGTATTTTGAGACTGTGTGATGGTTTGGTTCAACACCGTTTCTACTTCAAGGGCATCACCGGTTACTACGATGTTATCAATTATGAATGGTGGATTTGCTCCATCCGCATCATCGTTTATCCATTCAAAGCCTAGCCACACATTGGTTCTGTTTTCGGTGGCTGCAGGTAGAGTAACGGTTACCGATGTTTTGCCGGGAGTGTTGAAGAAATAATAAACATTCCCGTCTGGATCTGCCACCACATTTAACCCGGTGGTTTGTGTGGTTGTAGTGTAACGCAAACGGCCAAAATCAAATAAAGTGTTCCCCCCCACTTCACCCTCGCAGGCATAATCAAAACTTAGCTTTATATTTTTATACCCCACAGTATTAATACTCCTTGTAATGGCGATGGCGTCTACCGGAGTTGTGGTATTGTAAGTATTGGTTGCTATTTCTGCTGTCTGGTCACCTGCGGGAGCATCGGTTATATGTAAAGCCCTACCATCTGCTGCGGTAAAGCCAGTTGCTGCACCATAGTCTGAATTCACCGTCCAAAGATTTGTATTTCCGGAGAAAGTTCCTCTTACCCAGCCCGAAGGTGGCAATCCACCATTGGGAGTGGAGCCAAAATTCTCAGATAAGAGCGTAACGGTAGGCGTAGTATTATTTACGGTTCTAACTCCGTCATCCTCTAATAGTGTAATGGTAATAGACTGACCCTGTGCTCCTGCACTAACGCCCCCGCCCGTGCCAATACTGTAAGATAGAATGATTGTTTTATTTCCTGTAGCCACCCCGTCATCAATAATCCTAATATTAATTCCTTTTGATTGATCTCCTGGAGCAAAAGAAAGCGTGGGCGTATTCAAAATATAATCTACCCCATTTACGGCCGTGCCGCTGGTTACAACGGTTACAACTGTAGCAGCAGTGGCTTTGTCTTCCACATTTACCTGGAAACTGAGATCCTTGAATTTAGGGCAGATTGTCATACTGGAAGCCTCACTGGTAACAAATGCGCCGTCACAATCTGCAAATGCAATTCTATTGGTAGCCGTTACCGGCACACGTCCTGCATTGGAGGTAGCCAGCGATGCTCGTCTTGGACTATTGGCAAATACTGCTTCCATGCGGTCTCCCTGGTTCACTGTAAATGTATTGGTCAGCAGATCATCACTATAATCCATGTAGTTTTCAAACTGCTCGTCGGGGGTACCGCAGCTGTTTGGTTTTGGATGCTGTGGTTCGCCCGAATTGCTGGTTTGATGTATAGGAGTGTCATTGCAGTAATCGGTGGCGCAGTTACCATCTCCCCATATATGCCTCAATCCAAAAAAGTGACCAAGTTCGTGTGTTAAGGTTTTGCCCCGGCCATACTCTGATGCACACCCACCATTGGGACTAAAAATACTTCCGAGAGTGGTAAAGTTTATGGAAACGCCCGCAGTCAAATTGGTTTCTCCACTGCCTAGGCCGGGTAAACCAGAACTGACAGGGAACGTTGCGATACCGAGGATACCGGCTTCAAATTCAGATACCCAAATGTTCAGGTAACGGGTAGGATCCCAAATACTGCCGGGTTTAATGGTGTTTGTTAAATAGTTATCGGCACCATTGGCAAAACCAACGGTATAACCGGCTCCTATTGGTATCCATCCCTTGGAATTTAGATCTATCCTGTCAATACCGGGCTCTGGCAGTGGATTGCCAGAAGGATCGTTTTGCGCCATGGAAAATTGAATGCCCATATCTTCTGAAACCAGGTAAGGGCTATTAGAGTTATTGGCAAAATCTTTATTGATTTGCAATACCTGTTGAAATATCAGTGCCTGCGATACATTCCTTCCGGAGCCTACCGCTTCTGCATCATGAATGATGTGAAATACAACCGGTAAATTTACCGAAGGGGTAATCTTTAGTGCAAAAGGATTTGCCTTTCGCTCTGCAATTTTTTGGCTAAGCCAACCTTCAAACTGGGCCGGGGTTTCAGCGCCCGGGTTTGCTTTGAGATAATTTTGCAGTACTTCTGCGGTTCCGCAGCGTTTACCTGGGCTAGGCAAAAGACTATTTAACTGCTGTGCAAATACAATACTGGTATTCGCAATTACGAAGAATAAAAAAAGGTAAATTTTTCTCATAAAGTTTTTTGTAGAAAGTGTAAAGGATGTTTTGGCCAGCCAATTTAGAATACCACACAATTTAAAAAAAAAGTGCTGCAAAAGAATTATTTAATTAAAGCGCAACAAGAAACCATTGCTTATCAAAACTAGTACATTGCATTTACCAACTCGGTCAACACACAGAACCTGCTAGCAAGTGCACAAACTGCTACATCAAAAAATTTAAAAAACAATGTTGCATTTTGTTTCAACAATCCACTTTGTGCTCTCGCAGAGAGTGGGTTTCCATCTAAAGTTTGAATGATTGCTCGTGATTGAACATTTAATTTACATACTAAAGTCTTTAACTATACGTTAGGTAGCTACCTAAACAACATCCATTTTGAAAAACCTTACTACACTTGCATTATTTGCAGGCACACTCTTCGTTTCTCTATTTAGCTTTCATGCTTCTGCACAGGTTGCAGGCTTCATCAACCGGCAGGCAACAAGTGTAGCCGGCAGGGCAGTATTAGACCCCAACAGCGATGGTTACACCTCCACCACTACAGCCGGATTTGGCAGTAATGATGTTGCCAATTCGGAAATCGTATATAAAGGCATCCGGGCATATTCCATAGAACCTTTTAGTGATCTTCGCCGTGGCCCCAACCAGGGCTTTTCCGATTTTGTACCCGATTCGGCTGGTAATGGTGTGTATTATAATTTTAGCGCAGCCGGCCAGGTAATGTTCAGGATGCGCATGGGCGCCATTATACCAGGTTCAAAAGGCTACAGTATATTGATGGATACGGATGGAAAGTTTGGCGCAACCGGTGCCAATGCCGACCCCAATTATCAACCAACTACTACGGGTACCAACGGCAATCCAGGTTTTGAAATAGAAATTGTATTAGAAACCAATTTCAGAATAGCTATTTACAATGTGGATGGAACTTCGTCTCCTGTGCTTGTAAAACAGTATACCAACTGGCAAGATATGTCGCAGGTGTCCCTTGCATCCACCAACGACAATGGTGACCCTGATTATTTAATTGATTTTTATATTCCCTTTTCCGATTTGCAAGCCCCACCTTTTAACCTTACTTCGGCTTCTACCATTCGTATGTCGGCAACAACGGTTATGAAGCCTGGCGCTGCCATTGGTGGGCCAAGGTCTGATATCTATGGCACAGGGGGAGATACCTATGATGATTTTATTATTGGTCAACCACCTTGCCCCATTTTTAATACCGCTACAGTTTGTTCTACGGCTATGTGCACAGCCGCACCTTCTGTAGATTCCCCGCTTGGTACGGGTACCGTAAACATCAGTGGGAACTGGACAAAATCTCTGCTGCCTGGGGCAGCAAGCATAGCAACCATCACAGTATATAAGAATGGATCATCTATCGGCAGCATTGCAAACGTAAGCTCAGGTAATACCTGGACGCTTAACAGTATCAGCCTCGTAAATGGCGATATCATTACCGCTAAGGCATTGGCCACGGCAGAAACCATGTGCCTTACCAGCAATGCGGTAGTAGCATCCACTTGTAGTGCACTCAATCGACCAGCCACACCGGTGCTTACTTGCACAACAGGAAGCAAAGGGATTGAAGGCACGAACTTAAGCACAGGATGGACAGTGCATGTAAATAATTTAACCCGTAATATCCTGGACAATAATATAACCAACGCAACAGGTTTATTTACCCCCCCAACTGGTACCAGCCCCAATTTAGTTTGGCAGTTTTCTGGAGGCTGCGGCACAGGTGCACCTGTATCATCTGGCTCCTACAAAATTTATTATGTGAACAATACAACGGGTTGCGTTTCTTTGCCAAGCTATTTTTGTGCAGCCGGAAATGGCGGAAATGCGCTGGCAGGAAGCTTAACGGTTCCTGTAATCACAACCCCTGCCAATGCAGTTTTTACAACTGCTACCACCTCTATCATTGGTACCACAGATGCCAATGCATCTGCCACCTTGTATATAAATGGTGCCAACAAACAAACTGTTACCGCCACAGCCGGCGGTGTATTTACCTTCTCAAACCTTAATTTATTAAACGGACAGCAACTTTATATTGCAGTAGAACTCAACACCGGTGTAGTGGGTACGAGTAAATGTTCTAACCAAACGCCACTTTACACGGTGAGTTGTTTCACTCCACCACCGGTAATAAATGCGGATAACAACAACCAGTTAACAGCAGGTTTACCCATTTCGGGAACCTCTATTGCCCCAGTTGGCACTACAATTAGGGTATATACATCCGCCAGCACTTTGGTGGCCACTACAGCAGTGCAGGCAAATGGAACATGGTCTACAGGCAACGCAGGTACCACTCCCGCTTTATACAATGCTGTAGCAGCTACTTCATATTACGCCAATGCTCAAAACGGAACCTGTGGCCTTAGTTCCAACTCCGCAACCTATGCAGCAGCGGGGCCAACTTCGTCTGGCCGTTGCGGTACCATCACCGGGCCGATAGCTGCCAATGCAACATCTGTTTCAGGAACGCTCACCGGTTCGTTCACTACCAGTACTATAAATCTTTATATGGATGGAGAGTTAATAGGCACAGCATCTACCACCAATACTTCATGGGGCCCAATAACGGTGAACTCTACCATTTTCAATACGCTTTATCCCAACGCTGTACTTACTATTGGCATCCAGGAATCTGGCAAACAGGAAGTATTTTGTCCTTCCTCTGCAGTAAGAGTAGTCTGCACACCTACCCCTGCAGCTCCTGTATTTACACCTGCAAATATTACTATCGACCAATACCAATCGGTTACTTATACAATTTCTAACGCAGCTTCAGGAACTTTTTACGCCATCGCCGATTCATCCAATGGACAGTCCTTGGGGAAAGGCACATGGGCTGCTGCAAATGGTAGTTTAGTGCAAACCACCAATGCTTTTAATACGCCGGGTACCTACAAAGTATTTATTAAATCTACCTCACTATCGGGCGTCACACAGTGCAATGCCATTTCCTCTTATGGCGTAGTGGTGGTAAACGCTGTGGTACTTCCGATAACCCTGTCCCATTTTAAAGGAAAAAAACAATTAGATAAAATATTGTTAGACTGGGGTACTGCGAGCGAAACACAGGCAAGCCGCTTCGACATTGAAAGAAGTGCAGATGGTTTGCTTTACGAAAAAATCGGGGAAGTATCCGCCTCCGTAAATAGCAACAGTTACAAGACCTATAATTTCACAGATAACAACCCACTGGCTACTGGTAACTATTATCGCCTTAAAATGTTAGATGCCGACGGAAAGTTTAAGTATAGTAATGTACTGGCGTTTGCAGGTAACACAGCTGTAGGAATGCTGGCGGGTAATGTGTCTCCCAATCCTTTTACAGATGTGGTAAATGTAATGCTCACGCTAAGCAAAACATCTTTGGTGAGCCTGCGCATAATTGATCTTGCAGGGCGTGTGATGCAAACAAAAAATATACAGGGTAAGCCAGGGCAAAACCCTATTCAATTCGGTGGCCTAAGCCAGTTGGCCCCAGGCATATATTACCTTCGAATAGGCATGCCAGGCGCATCTCTGCAACAAAAGCTTATTAAAGTAAGCCGTTAAAAATTCACCGGCTGCCTGCAAGGTTCTGCGGTTATAAAGTTTTATACTATTTGGCATACGAAACAGGATTGAAATGTTTCGTATGCCATTTTTAATAGGGGTAATACTTGCGAAAAATCATTGGTAAATGTGCTGCTAATGGAAACAACTCTGCCAGTATGCTGAAAGACAATTTTGTAAAGAATAAGATCATCTACTCAAAGGCCAATGCTTTATAATCCTTGTGAACCCAGCATTGTTTTCATGGTTGTGTGAATTTATTTTAACCTGTCTTCTTTTTTCATAAATGAAATGATTTCAGGGTAACGTTTATTGTAAACATTAAAGAATTGCAGTATCATGGGAATATGCTTTTTATTGGGCTGAAGGATATACTTATAATTGGCACCACGGGCCTGTAAAGCGTGTTTAAACTTTTCGTTGCTTTTAATAATGGAAGGATAGGTTTTACCACCCCGGTAAATTAACATCGGTGGCATGTCATTATCCAGAAAATACAAGGGCGAAGCTTTTTTCCATTGAACGGAATCGTTTGTAAAAGTATTGAGGTAGGTATGCCCGGGTGCAAAGTTTTCTTCAGTTAGGTAGCCAGCCATATCCAGTCCTGCAGCATCAATCAATATCAATCCTTTTATAGGATTAGGAATATTTAAAGCTTTAAAGTACTGGCTGTCCAGGCTGATTAATGCGGCAAGATGGCCTCCCGCAGAATGTCCCGAGATAAAGATTTTATTGGGGTCGCCACCATAGCGGCTGATGTTTTCTTTCGTCCATTTTACTGAAGCAGCTATTTGCTGTGCCATGGTAGCGTAGTTTGCGTCGGGGCTCTTCGCATACCCTGGTAGCACTGTCACGATTCCCTTTCTGGCAAACCTGCTGCCGAAAAAACTGTACAAACCTTTCTTACCAGAATTCCAGTTGCCGCCATGCACAAATATCAATACCGGCTTAAGTTTCCCTTTTTTTGACGGAGAAAAAACATTCAGTCTGTGGGTGCTGTTATTATTTTCATCTGCCGCATTTGTGTAAACAACATTCTTTGTTCGGTTAATAAATTTAAAAGCGCAACCGCTCATTGAGAAAAGAATTAGTGCGGCAAAAATGCAAAAGTTGATTTTAAGGGTATTATTTCTGACGATCATTTTAGGTTAAACTACGTTGTAATGGGCAATAAAGATTGATTTAGCACTGGAGCATCGCTTTTAGATAGCAAAAGATCGTGAAGCACGACACAGAGAGTCCGATTTACCGGTCTAACAGTGCAAGGAGAGTTCCTTACACGAGGGGAGTATTTCGAAATCATACACAGCAACGGGAAGCAGCAAGTGCAATAGCCAGGAACAAACGCTGGCTGGCCATCATCAGCAGTGCTCCGTCGGCCGTCTTCATCATAGTAAACCATAACAACCACAGTTGTGGTGACATGGCAGATAAAACGAGCCGCAGGATTTCTTTAGCTTTTATTGTGCAAAGCTCGTGGGTAGATGTTAAACTTCGTACCCGCTATAGCCGACGTAGTTTTAATAAATGACTATCCTGCATATTCAATTTTTCGGTGCGGCGCATATTGCAGGATTTTCTTTTTTAACTCTGCCGGGCGATAAGGTTTGAGTATGTAATCGTTGAAACAAGCATCTGAAATCAAGGTATCCATATTTTCTAACAAAGTAGCTGTAAATGCCAGCACAGGGGTAGTGCGGTCTGTTTCCCTAATAATCTTTATCGCAGTATAGCCGTCCATTTCTGGCATCTCCAGGTCCATTAAGATCATATCAAATTTGTGGTATTTTATTAGTTCTAAGGCTTGAATACCATTGGATGCTGCCTTAATTCGGATACCCCATTTTTGTAGGAACTTGATAAGAATGCTGGCGTTTATTTCGTTGTCTTCTACCACCAGTAAACGGAGTCCACGGGTGTCTTCTATAATACCTGGTAAATGGGCCACATCGCTTACCGGTTCAATAGAAGCCAGGGCATTTTCAAATGTCAAGGTAAAAAAGAAACAGGAACCTTGCTTGATCGTACTTTCTACTTGCAGGTTTCCACCAAACTTTGCCACAAGCCGTTCGCTGATGGTTAAACCCAAACCAGTGCCACCATGGCGGCGACTTAGTTCATCATCGTGCACCTGAACAAATCCCTGGAAAATCTCCGTGAGCTTATCTTCTGGTATACCTATGCCAGTGTCTTTTACGGCAAACGAAATGGTGGTGTTCTTTAAATCTCTTTTTAGAATGGTAAGCTCAAAACTAACCGAACCTTCGTGTGTAAATTTGAGTGAATTCGAAATCAGGTTCTTAAATACCTGGCTTAGTTTTATTTCATCACTGAAGATATCAATGTCGTCAGGAAAATCTGTGCACACCAGATCTATGGCAATTTTTTTTGCCTTAAACTGGCTTTCAAAGGAGCGAACGATATTGTTTACGCAATGTCGGAGGTTAAACTTCTGCTTTTTCAATTCAAGTTTACCGGCATCTATTTTACTAAAATCCAGAATGTCGTTAATGATGCCCAGCATGTGTTCGGATGAATACTTGAGCACCTGCATGTTTTGTTTTATTTTCTCGGGCAGTTCTTCATCGGTCAATATTAGATGAGAGGTTCCGATGATACCATTTAAGGGCGTTCTCAATTCGTGGCTCATGCTACTCAAGAAGCGGGCTTTAGCCTTAGCAGCTTTCTGCACCTGTTGTTTATGTATTTTGAGCTCACTTTCCGCTTGTTTATGACTCGTAATATCCCGAAAAAAAAGGAGTTGGTATTCTATTTCCTTTTTCACGAACAGCCTGCTTTTTATACTCACAGAAATCTTTTGATCTTTTAAAGTGGTAAAACCGCCCTCCCCTTCCCATAACGTAGGAATTCCGTTCATTATAAGATCTTTATTGCTGCTGTCTGAAGAAAGATGCTTCATCAGGATGTGTATAAAATTGGTGTTTGCCAGCGGCGTATTCGTGGGCAATTCGAGAAAAGACAGGAACTGGTCATTAAAACATACAACCTCATTGCTGCCCCTATCAAGTACCACACAAGCATCGGGATAAAGATTCAACAACTCAGCATTACATATTGGAAGCAGATCTTTTTTTACCTGTTTCTTTTGAAACAAATTCAACTTTCCCCATAGAAAGCCCTGATCTGGCTTGTTTTTCATGATAAGATGATTATTTGTGCTAGCGCAAAGTTTTAAACGGATAAATACTTTATTTATTCTCTTAAGAATATTTTGATAGTTTCTGCGTTACATCAGGTGTATTTCCTAATAAATAATTTTTAATAGTATGAGCGAGGCAGTGTTTGTTTTTGATGGCCGCTTAGATGGCGCTTTTTTAGAAAGTATTTATGAGGGAGATATGGAACATGCAGAAATGGTTTTTGACCAGTTTTTGAACACCCTGCCCAGCCAGCTAAACGAAATAAAAGACTATTACCAGAACAGCGATATTGAGAATTTTAGGAAAAACGTACACAAAATAAAGCCTGTGTTAAGTTATGTTGGTCTTACGACCCTCACAGAAAAAGCCGGAGTATTAGAAAGCCGGTGTAAACAAGTAGCAAGTATACAAGATGTAGAAGGGCTCTACTCCTCTTTTTCAATGGAGCTACACGACATGATACCGGTAATAGAAAACGAACTAACCAGAATTAGGAATCTATAAACATTGTAAATGAAACTAAGAGCCATTATTGTAGATGACGAGCCTTTATCCCGTCAGTTTTTAGAACTTTATTGTTCTAAAAGCGGAAAGATCAATGTATCCGGTTCCTTCCCGGAATCTGCTTCTGCATTGTATTTTTTGCAAAATAACGAAGTGGATATTCTCTTTCTTGATGTGGAAATGCCCGGTGATACAGGGTTTCAACTCCTTGATAAGTTGCAGTTTATGCCCAAGGTCATTCTCACAACCTCCAAAACTGATTATGCCTACGATGCATTTCAATACCATGTAACCGATTACCTAAAGAAGCCATTTTCGTTTATCAGGTTTCAGGAAGCTGTTAACAGGGCCAAAGAGATAGCAGTTGAAAAAGTATCGGAGCCTAAAAGAGATGATATCTTTATCAAATCTGACGGAAAGTTCACCCGGCTGTATTATGAAGATATATTGTACATAGAAAGCATAGGCGATTATGTAAAATATTGCACCACAGAAAAGAAATATATAACTCATAGCACCTTAAAGGCCGTGGAAGAAAAGCTGGGCCAGGGAGATTTTATGAAAGTGCACCGCTCTTATATTGTGAACCTGAAGAAGATTATAAACATAGAGGATAATAGCCTGATGATTGGTAAAGTTCAGATACCCATTAGCAAAGTGCTTAAAAGCGAAGTGATGGGGCGCATCAACCTTGCCGTGTAGGACCGATAGAAAAAATTGATTTCAGCAGCAACTGAAATTGCGAAAATGCTCCTTTACCAGGGGTATTTTTTTTGGAGTGAAGTGAAATTTGGCTATGCTTACTCACCAGCGTTGCCTTAATGTGAATGCCTTTAAAGCGAAAAAAGCTCGTTTCGTCGAAGAACCGGGGTGGCTTACCGAAAAATAATTTTTGCCGCAGCAGAATACTACAATTTTACATCAGCAACAAGGAGCAAGTTGAAAATTAAATATCGCATCCCAACCCATTTAAAACTAACTGAACCCAAAGCCTAAAGAAAACCAACCGAATCCAACACCTGCAAAAGACCTACAGAATCTAAAACCCATAAAAGACAAATTGAATCCAAACCCTGTAAAAAATCTAAAACGTCCAAAACCTTTAAAAAATCAATCAGAATCTAAATCCTAAAGATTATAACCAAGCGACAAGACATAAATGAAAATGCAGATTTGAGATAACTGTATTTTAAAAATTGAGACCACAAGTAGAAAAAATTAATTTCAGCAGCAACTGAAATTGCTAAAATGCTCCTTTACCAGGGGTATTTTTTTTGGAGTGAAGTGAAATTTGGCTATGCTTACTCACCAGCGTTGCCTTGATGTGAATGCCTTTAAAGCCAAAAAAGCTCGTTTAGTCGAAGAAGCAGGGTGGCTTACCGAAAAATAATTTTTGCCGCAGCAGAATATTACAATTTTACATCAGCAACAAGGAGTAAGTTGAAAATTAAATATCGCACCCCAACCCATTTAAAACTAACGGAATCCAAAGCCTAAAGAAAACCAATCGAATCCAACACCTGCAAAAGACCAACAGAATCTAAAACCTATAAAAGACAAATTGAATCCAAAACCTGTAAAAAATCTATAACGTCCAAAACCTGTAAAAAATCAATCAGAATCCGAATCCTAAAGATTATAACCAAGCGGCAATACACAAGTGAAAATGCAGATTTGACATAACTGTATTTAAAAAATTGAAACCACAAGTAGAAAAAATTAATTTCAGCAGCAACTGAAATTGCTAAAATGCCCCTTTACCAGGGGTATTTTTTTTGGCGTGAATGTTCTGCGTAAAATTCAAAAATTTGAACCAGGCGCTCAACCTGCATTCCTTCGGATGGTGCATCCTACTTTGTTTCCTAAAAGCACGAATAGTGTAGATCCCGCAGGGTTCAAAAGAATGTAGCCAGCACGAAGTAATATATGAGCGCCTTAAAAAAGGCGTTCAAGGTGCCTGGTCTGTGGCTGTCCAGAATCTACTCATTAGAAATTTACAAAGGAGGCCTCTTTCTATCCGTCAAAATGGTACCAGAATTAAACCCAGCAACATAAGAACCGGGTAAAATGCAGCCTACCCTTTTGAACTTCTCCTTATTTCGGTGCCTTTTGGTCTAAGCTCCGGTTATTTTCGTCGCTCATTTTGGGCATCTGATCGAAAAGCTGATTGACCAGGTTTTTATCCCATAGCGTTCCCTTGATAATTATATACATAACAGTACCAGTATGTTAGAAATCCTAAAAATAATCGGAACTGCTTTAGCGTCGTAAAAACGCCACGTACATGCGTAAAATTACGGCGAATAATTTTGTTGATAGTTACAAATGAATATAAGTTTGTTCTCAATTCAGAAATGACTGTTACCTCGGTTATCCTGAAATTGAATAAAAATCCAGGCTGCAAAATGAAGAGAATATTTAGCTTGGGTTTAGGTTACTAACGCATACTAAACCACAAGAAAATGAAACACACTAATGCACAAAAACGTGCTACCGTTCTGGTATGTGCCTTTTTCAGTTTGACGTCTTCAATTATCCACGCACAATGCATAGCACCTGCTATGACGTGGAATAACCCAACGCTAGTAAGCGGAGTGGCACTTCAAAAAGACGCTGTTTATAAATTTCCATCAGTAACTGCAGGGGTAGATGCGTTTATAACCATTAGAGACTTGATTAACGGTGCTACGCTTACTTCTATCGACAATAC
>JBKJKD010000092.1:0-9094 GCA_046597635.1 Ferruginibacter sp.
CACGCTTTCTCTAATAATTTAAAAACAGCACATTTTAAATATTGCTCCAAACCCAATGATTTTTCATCAAGCCAAATTTAACTGGAGTGTTTCTAATTGCTATTACCCTCATTTGGCAGAGTTTTAGATTAATAGCAGTAAAATAATATTAAGTGAAATACAACCTGCTTAGAAGAAGCGCCTTTGCCACACTCCTATTTTGTGCATCAATAGCCATCGTAAATGCACAAACGAACCCCACTTTGGATACTACCCGTTTTAGAACGGTAGCAGCGGGACCCCAGTATCAAAAATCTGCATATTATCAAAAGCTCTGGGGTAGTAACTACCGAAAAGAATGGACAAAAGAAGTAATGTTCCCTGTTATTTATCTGGATACGCTGAGAGGCGGATTGATCAAATATAAAGAAGGTGGTAGCAACCAATCGAAATCTTTGCAACTCACCACTGCAGGAGGTAAAGAATATGCGCTTCGCTCGGTAGATAAATCATTGGATAAAGTGATACCAAAAGTTTTCCAGGGCACTTTTGTAGCAGCTGTAGTAAATGACGAAATATCGATGTCTAACCCGTACGGCGCACTCGTGGTTCCACGCCTGGCAGAGGCTGCCGGTGTACATCATACGGAACCAGTGTACTATTATCTCCCGCATCAAAAAGCGCTTGATACCCTAAACAGCAAATACGCTGGAAAGCTGTACCTTTTTGAACAAAGGCCAAAAGGCGATTGGAGTGACGCAGATAACCTGGGCAACTTCAAAGATTTTGATGATACTGAAGATATGCTTCCAAATATTTTAAAGAGTTCAAAATATAGTATTAACCAACCGGAGTTTGCAAAGGCACGTTTGTTAGATATGCTGGTGGGTGACTTTGATAGGCATGCTGATCAATGGAAATGGGGCATTCAAAAAGAAGGGGATAAAATAATTTACATCCCTGTGCCCACAGATCGTGACCAGGCTCTCTCTACGCATAATGGTTTTTTGTTAAACCTGGTTATCCGGATGGCCGGTTTGAAATTTTTGCAACGCTTCGATTATGACATCCCCAACGTAAAAGCATTGGTTACCATCAACCGGGTATTAGATAGATTGGTAACGAACAAAATGACTTTAGCGGAGTGGCAGTTAGAGGCCACGAACCTACAGGCTGCCCTCACCGACAGTGTGATAGATGCTGCTGTTCAAAATCTGCCATCGGAAATTGAAGCCATACGGGGTAACGAAATTGCTGCTAAGCTAAAATCCAGAAGAGGACACCTGCTTGAATATGCCAGCAAATACTATTCAGTGATGTCTGAAGAATCTGAGGTGGTGGGTACAAGGGCAAGCGAGTATTTTGAAATTAATCACCTTGCAGAAAATAAGGTAGAAGTGAAAATTTTTAACCTGGACGCTAAACGTCAGCATGAATCCCTTCCGTTTTACAGCCGTGTATTTACCGAAGCGGAAACGGATGAGATAAGGGTTTACGGCCTTGCGGGTAATGATATTTACAAAATAACCGGCAACCTTACTAAGCAGATGGATATTAGGATCATTGGAGGTTTAGACAGAGACTCTATTATAGATGAATCCCGAAAAGTAGCCAATAACAGTTTTCATGTTTACGATAATGCAGACAACTATTTTGGAAATAGAAATGCAAAGTTGCACCTATCCGAAGATAGTGCTGTGCATAGCTACAACTACAATAGTTTTTTACCTGATAAAAAGGGTCTGGTTCCCCATCTGATCTACAACGACGATGATCGCATCTTTTTGGGTTTGCGTTATCAGGTGTTGAATCGCCGCTGGCGCAAGCGCCCGTTTGCTTACAAGCAAAGTATTGATGTAGATTATTCTATTTCGCAAAAAGCATTCAGCACCACGTACAACGGTCTATTTCCCAAGCTTTTTGGAGAGTGGGACTTTATAACCCGGGCCAACTATGATGCGGTGCGGTGGTTGAATTTTCATGGCTTAGGCAACGAAACACCCAACATTACTAAAGACAGAGACTTTTATAGGATGCGGTCTGAAGATGCCTCCGCCAGTCTCGGGGTTGCCCGCTTTATTGGTAAAAGCAAATGGGCGATGAATGCCTTCTACCATAGGGTTGAAATTATCAATGATACAGCACGCTTTATATCTAAAAGTATTTCTCCTAATATTGCTGGTGTGTTTACTCCGGATAACTTTGCTGGGTTTCAAGTGGGATACGATTTTGCGGCTGTAAAAGATTCAGTACTCCCTCAAAAAGGCGTTGCGTTTTCGCTGCATGCCAGGCATACGCAAAACCTGGATGTGAGTGACCGCTCCTTCCAAACTTTTTCAGGAAACCTGTCATTTTTTATACCCGTAATTCCTAAGATATCTATTGCTCTTAAAACCGGCGGAGCCACGGTAACCGGAGACCCGTTGTTTTACCAATATCCCAACATTGGTCAAAGCTATAACCTTCGTGGTTTTAGAAGAGAAAGGTTTGGTGGCAAAACAACCCTATACAACAATGCAGAACTTAGGTATATCAAAAAAGTACGCTCTTATATTTTCAATGGTAAGGCTGGTCTGATGGCTTTTGTAGACCACGGCAGAGTTTGGATGCCAAACGAGAATTCCAATACCTGGCATCGCTCCTATGGTGGCGGAATATTGCTGGCACCATTTAATCTGACCAGTGTAGCCATTACCTATGCCATATCTGATGAGGTAAAAATGCTACAATTTAGAGTGGGCATGGTTTTTTAATACTCCTTATTAAAACAAATGCTTTGGGCTGTTATTTTAACAGCTGAAAGAAAAAGCCAGGCCTTTAAACGGACTTGGTTTTTTTTTGCATTTTTTAGTTCTGAGGCATTCTAAAATTCGGTTGTGCCACCTCTAAAATGAAAAACTGAAAAAGTCCTGCAAATTATTACCAGTTTTTTTCGATCAAATTGTATCATTAGCGAATATCCTATAGACGCCTTCTCCGTATATTTTGGATTGTCCGAGATGTACCCAGGGCACAGGTCACCTTCCTGCATTTCAATAAATAAAACAGCCCACCGCAAGGCAATTTTAAACAACCAGTTCAATTATCTTTGCGGTATGGAATTGAATAACCGTAAGGCTTATCATGAATATTTTTTTGAGAGTACTTATACAGCCGGGATGGTTTTGCAGGGAACGGAAATAAAATCTTTGCGCAAGGGTAAGGCAAGTTTCAATGACAGTTATTGTTTGTTTGACAAGGGCGAGCTTTATGTAAAAAGTTTACACATTTCTGAATATGCCTTTGGCACTTACACCAATCATGAGCCTTTGCAAGAAAGAAAATTATTGCTGAACAAGAAGGAACTGAAAAAACTGGAAGCTAAAAGTAAAGAGAAAGGCTATAGCATCATACCCCTCAAAATTTTCATCAACGAAAAAGGCCTTGCCAAGATGGAAATAGGCCTGGGCAAGGGCAAAAAGAATTACGATAAAAGAGAAACCATCAAGCAAAGAGAAAACGACCGTGATATTAAGAGACAATACGGGGTGTGAGTGGATGGTTCGTGGTGAATGGCTCATGGTGAATGGCACACGGTGCAAGGCTTATGGTGGATGGCTGTCGTCGGACTCGGAGACTATGAACCATGAACAATCACCCATCAACTTCCCCCCTAGCACTCACTCAAACTAATCGGCACATTTACGGCCAGTCCGCCATCAGAAGTTTCTTTGTATTTGCTGTTCATGTCCAGCGCAGTATCCCACATCGTCTTTATCACACCATCCAGGCTCACTTTTGCAAAGTCGGGGCTGCTTTGTAATGCCAGCTGACTGGCGGTAATCGCTTTGATGGCTCCCATCGTATTGCGTTCAATGCAGGGTATTTGCACCAGTCCCTTTATGGGGTCGCAGGTAAGGCCAAGATGATGTTCCATCGCAATTTCGGCAGCCATCAAAGCCTGCCGCTGGGTACCACCCATACATTCTGTAAGGGCCGCAGCAGCCATTGCGCTGCTCACTCCTATCTCCGCCTGGCATCCGCCCATGGCTGCAGAAATGGTGGCTCCTTTTTTAAATATACTTCCTACCTCAGAGGCGGTGAGTAAGAACTGGCAAATTTTATCATCGCTGGCGCCATCGCAAAATAAAATATAGTATTGCAATACGGCAGGTATCACACCCGCCGCACCATTGGTGGGTGCTGTAACTACCCGTCCGAAGGAAGCGTTCTCTTCATTGACTGCAAGAGCAAAACAGCTCACCCAATCGAGAATGTAATTGAATTGGCTTCCACCCATTTTAATAGCTTGTTGCCAACTTGCAGTATCCTGATACGATATACCGCTCAACAATTTTTTGTTAAGTGCAGCAGCTCTTCTTTTTACCTGCAGGCCTCCGGGCAAGATGCCACTTGCATGGCAACCCCGGTACATGCATTCGTTCATGATCTTCCAAATGTTTAGGAGCCCAGTCCTGGTATCTGACTCGGGGCGCCAGGCTGCTTCATTTTCCAGCACGACCTCGTAAATAGCCATACCTGTTTTGCGGCACCAGTGCAACAATTCTTCTGAAGTATCTATGGGAAAAGGCAACACTACATTGGCCGAAAGGGAATTCATTTCGCCTTCCTGTTGTACAAAGCCACCACCCACAGAGTAATAGGTTTCGGCAATCTTGTCGCCATTGTTAAGTTCTACTAAAAACGTGAGTGCATTGGGATGGTAGGGTAAAGATTCCTGGAAAAGAAATTCTATGTCTTCGGCAGGATCAAAATCTATTTCGTGACGGCCGGCAAGCACGAGCTTTTTCATAGCCCTGATATCATTAATTTTTGGAGTGATGTGATCCACATCAAAGGTAACGGGGTCATCACCACATAGCCCAAGCTGCACAGCGATATCTGTGCCATGCCCCACGCCGGTTTTTGCGAGTGAGCCGTAGAGAAGCACTTCTATCCGGCTTACATCAAACAAAATATTTTTAGCAGCCAGCGATTGCGTAAAATACTGCGCTGCCCGCCACGGACCAAGCGTGTGGCTGCTGCTGGGGCCTACCCCAATTTTAAACATATCGAAAACGGAAATGGCTTCGTGGCTCACAAAAATTATTTATAGAAAAAAAATGGGCTTTGACAAACATCAAAGCCCAAATTTAATTTATTTAGAAACAGCAACTTGTTATAAAAATCTTCTACTGAACATTTACGAGTTCAATCTCGAACTTTAGATAGGAGTTGGCTGGTATTACTACATTTTGCTGCTGGTCTCTTACATCACGGTTGCCATAGCCAAGAGATGGTGGTATGTACAAAGTAATCCTGCCTCCTGCTTTTAGCAAAGGCAATACTTTTTGCCAACCTACAATCAGTTGGCCAAGGGTGAAGTTTATTCCAGGGCTTCCTGCCGGCGTGGCATCAAATATATTCCCGTTGGACATCAGAGAACCTGTATACCGTGCGGTAACATTAGAACAAATAGAAGGAGCTGCGCCGGTACCTGGCGAAGCAATAGTGTAAAAGACCCCACTACTATGCTCTATGGCTGCGATGCTATTGCTGGAAACGTAATTAGCAAGAAATGCTATCTCGGCAGCGGTTGCAGTTGCACTGGATTGAGAGTACGGACAGGTGTCTTCTTTTTTACAAGAAATAAATAATAGCGGAAGAGCTATTATTAAAAACAGAATCTTTTTCATAGTTGACATTTGAGGTAAGAGAACATTTGTTATACTTTCGCTGCCTCTTCTTTTTTTTGTTTGTGTAATAATTCTTGATAAAGTTGCTCGTTCATTTCCCATTTAAAATGCATGCGAAAATAAGAGAAAAAAATGATGCACATCATCACAGCGAACAGGATGGTTACAAAAGACCCGGAAAGCCTGTTGGAAATTTTGGTATACCATTCCGGCAAATACAAATAAACTGATACCACCAATAATAGTATGGGAACCGAAAACAGGAATGCCATGGGGAGACCTCGGGACATTTTGCTCGTAAAGCTACTATGTGGAGTGCGGTATGTTTCCCAATATTGCAGGAAAGAAAGTTCTTTTGCCGATAACATGCAGTAAAATTAATGAATTGGCTGGTTTGCTTGGCTATATTCTCAATAATGGGTAGGTTTGTCTCTCTTAAAACCCACTGATGAAATTAGAGCAACTGATCGTACAGTACCTTTACAATAACAAAAACGTAACCCTTCAAGACATCGGAACTTTTACCCTCTCTCCCAATGTAGTGATACCGGCCGATAGTGAAAAAGAAACCAATCTCCCTGATGGCGCAATTGAATTTGAGTACAACAACAAAGCAGGAAAAGACGAGGGCCTCATTGATTTTATCGTGCAACAAAGCAGAAAAATAAAACCACTCGCTACTTCCGACCTGGAGTCTTACAGCCTCCTCTCCCGCCAATTTCTAAACATAGGCAAGCCTATGATCATTGAGGGAATTGGTACTTTGCAAAAGACCCAACAGGACACTTACGAATTCTCACAGGGTCACACCATTAATCCAAAGCTGGAAAATCAGCCTGTGACCATCAGGGAAAAAGCTCAGGATGAGATTTCCTTTAGCACACCTGCACGGGAGACGAGTTCCAACAAACCAGCCATGATTGCTTTATTGGTTTTGATGCTTTTAGGAACAGCCGCTGCGATCTATTATTTTTTAGTATACGATAAAAATGATGCGGTACCTGTGCAAACGGAAGCCTTAACCACAGTGCAGGACACAACTGTTGCGCAAGTTGACAGCACTTTGATAAAACCGGATTCTGCCACTGTTCCAACCGCATCCGGCAGCCCAGCTGGCATAAAAGACTCCGCCGGTGTTATTTATAATTTCGCTATTGTATTTAAAGAATATGCTTCCAAGATAGAAGCAGACAAAGCTTTTGCTCGCTATACCAGTTATGGTCACAAGGTATTGGTTGCTCAAAAAGACTCTTCTACTTATAAATTATCCATTCCTTTTACCACGCCACTAAGCGACACTTCGAGAGCAAGAGATTCGCTGAAAGTTTTTTTTGGAGGCAAACCTTATGTGGAGCTGTAAACTATTTGCAGTATGAAACAATTTTTACAACGCTCTCTCCCGGTATTTTTCTTTGCGGCTATGGCTGGCTACATTATGGCCGGCATTTGGCAAAACCAACCGCTGCAGCTTTTTACAAAACCATTACTCATTCCACTGCTTATGCTGTGGGTATGGTTGAATGTGCCCGCCACAAAAGCCCGAAGCCTTATATTGCTTGCCTTATTTTTTTCTTTTGCGGGAGATGTGTTTCTCCTTCTTGAATACAAAGAACCCTTTTTGTTTGTACCAGGGCTCGCAAGTTTTTTACTAACGCATGTTTTATATATCGTCTATTTTCTTTCTCTCCCTAAGGGTAAGCAGAGCTTATTAAAAACTGCACCCTACCTGGGTTTGCTGGTAGTTGCCTATGGCGTTGGGCTGATATATTTTTTGTACCCTTTTCTCGGAGCGCTGCAAATACCGGTTTTGATTTATGCCATTGTAATTATGGCTATGCTGCTGTCGAGTGTACATATTTATGGAAGGGTGCCCCGGCTTGCAGGCCGCTTATTTATAGCGGGGGCGTTTTTTTTTATAGTATCCGATAGCATGCTTGCCTTTAATAAATTTTATATGCCGCTCATCTATCCCCTTTTCATTATGCTTAGCTATTGCACGGCGCAATACTTTATTGTAAAAGGATTTATCTTAAGTAGCCTGCATTCACACCAATAATAAAAATTCCCTAGTGGCTCACTGCCTTCAGCCCAATGATGGATGCAATGAGGGTAGCCAGAAAAAACAACCTCCAAAAAGCTACGGGCTCTTTAAATAAAACAATTCCAATTAGTACTGTACCCACAGCTCCAATACCTGTCCACACAGCGTAGGCGGTACCCATTGGCAAAGTTTGCGTGGCTTTGTAAAGCAGCAACATACTCATGGTAAGGCACACAAAGAAACCGGCCCACCGCAGTAGAGATATGTTTCCGTTGGTTTCCCGGGCCTTGCCGAGGCAGGTGGCGAAGCCTACTTCAAACAAACCGGCAATGATGAGCAGTATCCAATTCATAAAAATAATTTATGGCTTCTTACAAAGATAAAGAGGTCTCTCTGCGACAAAGACTGTTAGTTCACAGTGGTAAAAAAAATAGGCATTTCCTCAGCGGCACATTGTGTTTAAAAATCGACTATCATTGTTGTTCAAAACTAAAAGCCTTTAACAATGGAAAAACACGAATCAAGTTACAACATGGTGGACTGGTGGAAAAAGGTGGTACTGAAGAATTATGCCAACTTTACCGGCCGTGCCCGCCGGGCAGAATACTGGTATTTTATCTTGGGCAACTTCATCCTCATCATTCCTTTTTACGTGGTTGGTATGCTGGGTTCATTCACGGAGAGTGGTGTCCTGACGACTTTGGGGTTGGGCGTGTACGGTCTCTTTATACTTGCAACCATTGTTCCAACTCTTGCGGTTTCAGTAAGAAGGCTACACGACATCAACAAGAGTGGCTGGTTTTATTTTATTGGCCTCATTCCGCTTATTGGTTCAATTATAGTTTTGGTTTGGTTCTTCACAGATGGAGACCGCTTTACCAATAATTATGGTACCGATCCTAAGAACGAGGATGAAGTTGAATTTGATTTTGAAAGACCACAGGTAACTGGGTGATGAAAATCTAATAATATGGACCCCGCAAAGTATTGCGGGGCTTTTTTAATATGGTCAGACGGGGACCGTCAGACCATATATAGGAGGACCGTCAGACTATAGATAAAAAACTCTTGCCGGGAGTTATGTGATTTAATTTTAGTTTAAAAAAACTATGAGCAATGGTATGCCGAACAAGAGGGTGACCCCGAGTTCCGCCTCGCTCCTCGGGGAAGGCACAACGATGCTGAGCGAAGATTTAAAGCTGCAAAAAAAATCCCCGCTGCAACCGCAACGGGGACTTTTTTATTTAGCATGATGTTCGAATGCTGAGGCTCCTCAGCTTTCAGCTTTCGCCTTTGACCATTTTAGTAACCCATACCGCCCATATCAGGAGCGCCATGGCTATGCGGTGCATCATCTTTTGGTTTGTCTGCAATTACACACTCGGTAGTTAACAACATA
>JBKJKD010000120.1:0-3511 GCA_046597635.1 Ferruginibacter sp.
AATAAATGGTTGCCGCCGGCGTATAGTTTTTTAGGATTGTGTGGCGAAAAGAAAATAGGGAAGTTCCACTGGAACCTGTATTTAGCCACATCTATACCTCCGCCCAACGGGTCGTCCGGCCATACACTCACTGCACGGTTTTCGCCGGTGCGATGGTCTAACCGGGAAATTACAGCGGCTACCTTTCCCGGTTAGACCATCGCACCGGCGAAAACCGGGCAGTGAGTGTATGGCCCGACGACCCTTTGGGCGGGGGTATAGATGTGGCTAAATACAGGTTCCAGTGGAACTTCCCTATTTTCTTTTCGCCACACAATCCTAAAAAACTATACGCCGGAGGCAACCATTTATTTGTTACAGAAAATGAAGGTGCTTCCTGGACGGCGCTTGGTGCCGACCTCACTACCAACGATAAAGTACGCCAGGCAAGTAGTGGCGGCCCCATTACTAAAGACAACACCGGCGTAGAGGTTTATTGTACCATTTTTACTGCGGCAGAATCTGTGCTGGAAGAAAACCTGTTGTGGACCGGTAGCGATGACGGCCTCATACACGTGAGCAAAGACGGCGGCAAGAATTGGGAAAACGTAACGCCGCCTGCAGCCGGAAAGTGGATGATGTGGAACTGCGTGGAAACCGATCCGTTTAAAAAAGGCAAGGCTTATTTTGTGGGCACCAAGTACAAGTCAGATGATTTTACCCCTTATATTTTTAAGACGGAAGACTATGGTAAAACCTGGCAGAAAATTACGAATGGCATCCCGGCTATGCATTTTGCCCGCACACTGAGAGCAGATAGAAAGCGCCCTGGGTTGTTGTATGCCGGCACAGAATATGGCATGTACATCAGCTACGACGATGGCATGAGTTGGAAATCTTTTCAGCTGAACATGCCGATGGTGCCCATTACTGATCTTGCTATAAAAGAAAATGATTTGATAGTAGCCACGCAGGGGCGTTCTTTTTATATATTGGATGACCTGAGCATGGTGCAGCAAAAAGAAGCCGGTTTAACTTCAAGGCACCTGGCAACTTTTGCCGTAAACGATGCCTATCGGTTTGACGGGTTTCAAAACATGGAAGCAAAAAATGCTGGTATGAATCCGATCAATGGTTCTGTGATCAATTATTACCTCCAAAACGTAGATGATTCTACCAAGCTGAGTATTGATATCCTGGATAAAAACAAAAAATTGATCAATACTTACAGCAACACCGCTAAAGAAAAAAATAAGAAACTGGATATTGCTGCCGGCATGAACAAGTTTGTTTGGAACATGCGCTACGACTCTGCCGAGAAGGTGAATGGCTTAATTCTGTGGCATGGTACCGTACCCGGGCCAAAGGCTGCGCCAGGAGATTACTTTTATAAAATCAGGTCTGGTAAAGATTCGGTAGACGGTCAGTTTACCATCAAGGCTAACCCTGTTTATAAACTCAGCCAGCAGGATTACGAAGACCAGTTTAATTTTTTACTGAGTGTGCGGGATAAGTTTTCGGAAATTCAAAAAGCCATCGGAAATATAACTTTGCTGCGGAAACAGGTTAATGATTTTGTAGCCTTGCAGGGGAAGGCAATTCCGCAACCCATCAAACAATTGGCTGACTCTATCAACAAGCAAATGACAAAGGTGGAAGAAGCTTTGCACCAAACAAAAGCTAAAAGCTCCCAGGATGTGTTGAACTTTCCCATCCGCCTGGATGATAAAATTTCCGGGCTCTATGACTTTGCGAGCAGTGGAAATGCTGCACCCGCAAGGCAGGTAAAAGATGCCTTTGCTGTTTTATCGGCCGAAGCAGATGTGCAACTGAACATGTTGAAAAGAATTATGACAACAGATGTGGCACTGCTCAATCAAAAGATCCGGGAGCAGGCGTTGCCGGTAATAGGGGTCAAGGTAGAGAAGGAATAATCCGAATCAAAGAAAGTTTCACACAACGAAACAAAGGAGACAACGAAACCAAGATTGATCATCAATTGGGCCCGTTGTCTCCTTTGTATTTATTTGCGCTGCTGGTGTGAAATGACTTCTTTTCACCCAACCAATTTTTATTATTCCACAGATCGTAATTAGTAGGTGGGGTTAATTTTTACTGGTCCTTTTATTGGTGTTCCATCTTATCAACGAAATGATGAGTAAGATAGACACGACGGCGCCGGTCATCCACACCCAGGTTGGGCCATAGGAGGAGGTTTCGGCACCGATGGCACCTGCTGTGCCGGTACTATCCTGTGCCTGGCTGCAGCATGCAATCAACAGCAATACACATAAAATGGGAACTTTTAGATTGAAAGTGTTGGAGTATTTTTTCATGGTTAAAAATTTTAGGAGAAGCCTTGCTGATAAAAAGTACGACTAATTTGTTGTACAAACTTTTTTTTCTCTACTGCGGCCAAGTGATTATCATATACGGCTACATTTGCAGCCTGCTTCCCAATACACTTAAACGATAAATGCAGCTCCTTACTATTTTTTCAGACTACAGCATACTCACAATCGTTTCGCTGATTGTGTTGGCTTTTGCAGCCGGTTTTATAGATGCTGTAATTGGTGGGGGTGGCCTTATTCAACTACCGGCACTGCTCATCAACTTTCCTAAAACGCCGCTACCGGTATTGTTTGGTACCACCAAAATAGCATCCCTGGCTGGCACCAGCATGGCTGCTTACCAGTACTCCCGAAAAATTGTTTTTAATTATCGTCTATTACTGCTGATCTCCCTGTGTGCCGCACTCGCATCGTTTGCCGGCGCCAGGTTGGTGATGCATATAAATGTGCAGGCTCTTAAGCCGGCTATTTTAGTGATCCTTATTTTGATGGCTATCTATACCTATGTAAAAAAAGATCTGGGTAGTATTCAAACAAAGACATTGACGCTGCCGCAACAGATGATCAGGGGAAGTTTGTTGGCTTTGTTGGTAGGTTTCTATGATGGATTCTTTGGTCCGGGTACCGGAAGTTTCTTAGTGCTGGGGTTTGTTGTTTTACTGGGCTTCGAATTTTTACAAGCTTCGGCCTATGCTAAATTCATCAACTGTATTACCAATATTTCGGCGCTCTTTGTTTTCATAAGCAAGGGACAGTATATGTTAGAAATCGCACTGCTCATGGGAGCCTGCAACATTGCCGGCAACATGATGGGGGCGCACCTGGCGCTGAAGAATGGCAACGGCTTTGTACGCATATTTTTTCTTTTTATTGTAATGCTGATGATAGCAAGATATGGCTACGATGTATTTTATGGGCAGTATTAGAAGTTTACTGTTGTGAGGAATCTACAAACTCTTACAGCCGCCGCTAATTATTTCTTCGTTTGATGGCATGGTACATCGCTAGGTTCAAACCGGCACTCCACAAGTGCTCTGCAATGGGTGCATCAATTATTTTCAACAGCCCATATCTAAAGGTTGGCTCAGCACTTATTTGAAGGTTGTTAGTCAATTGATAACTTATGCCCACACTAAACATGGGTGATACATCTATTCTTTTAAAGTCATATGCGGAGGACT
>JBKJKD010000205.1:0-25911 GCA_046597635.1 Ferruginibacter sp.
TCCATGATGCATAGCGTATCCAAAGAAGCCGATTGATCGTCAATCTTTGTGTGGTTACCTGCTTTGTTTTGTTGGTGAAATTTTTTCTTTTGGGACAGCCCCCTTTGCTGGTGCAAATACTCGGTTGGGTAAGATGGCGAGCGCCTGTCTGTGTCAATTATTAGTACCGGAGCCCACGACTTGCCCTCCCATTATAATAGTAATAGCCGGTACATAAAGCCATCCGCACAATTCCCATGCTGCATAGCTGCGCCAGATGCAAGCTTCATTCCTGATGATCTTTTTTTCTGACGGGGCAGCCACAACGATGTCGCCATGAAATACCAATGCTATCTACTTTGTTGCTGTAAGTTTACAAATACTTCACCTTAAAATTAGTTTCTCCACCCAGTGATTCAAATTCCCGATCTCCCGTTATCAAGGTTGCCTTTTTACTGATTGCCAATGCTGCAGCAAAAGCATCAGCATAGCTTAGTTTGTATATTGCTTTTAAACCGGCGGCTTTCAATGTAAAATTTATGTCCGCTTCAGATAGGTGAATTGGAAATTGCAGCATGGCTTTCCACACCAGTGCAGCCTTATCTGCTCCATCTTTACGATGCGCCATATAATATACTTCACCTGCATTAATGCAAGTCATGTATAGTTCATGCTTATCCGCTACCGCTTCGTTTAAAAGCTGTTCTACCTTTTCGCCACCTGGTTCATTTCTGAAATAAGCGAGCAGGGCGTAACTGTCTAAAACAAAGTTTGCCATCGTTTTATTTCTTTACAGGTTTCAAGTGCATTTTCTTTTCCTCCAATGCCTTTTCATCCTGCTTCATTTTTTTCATGTCGGCTGCAAGGTCACCCGCTTTTAAGATTCCTGCAAAGGATTTAAAATATTGTTCATTCATAGGTTTGATTAAAACGCCGTCCGTTGTTTCTTCGAAAACGACTTTTATACCGCTTTCGATTCCATACTTCGCACGCAATCGCTTTGGAATGAGTAGTTGGCCTTTGCTGGTTAACACAGATGTTTCCATGATGCTATAATTTAGAATTCAAATGTACAAAAGTATTACTTACTAAAAAAGTGTTACATAGCCTCTTTTGTGGGATGCAAGTTATAAATGGGTGAATTATGATTTTCTTTTCTACTTGGTAGGTGTTCGGTCAGCAAGTTTAGCATGTGCATCAACTTTTAAACGCCGTTGACTGGAGTTATCTCCAGCAACGCAAAGTTTTTAGAGCTGCGAGATACTAACTCCCAACTTAATACAATCACAACTTTGAGATTTAGTTAAATCCTCTTCATCTGAAAATAGGGTCTGCGGGAGGAAGTGGACAATCTTTAACCCCAATCATTAACAAGCCACCAAACAAAATACCCCCTACATTTACATTCATAAATTTTACAAATATGAAACTGAATAAAACGTATTGCTGGAAATGTGTGGTCATCGTAGCCTCGGTCATGGGTATGCTCAGTGCTTTCGGTGCATAGACATAAACATTTTTTAAAACAAAGGGATGCAGCTGGAAACGTTGCATCTTTTTTATAAACAGCTCTGCAACTTTTCCTGGCTAAATTTACCTATGCTGAGTTAACTTACTCAGATGCCTTCAGTGCTCACGCATTATAATTATTCAAACCCCAACCTCATAGCCCTCCATGATCGATAAACTCGCCTGGCTACATATTCAAAACAAACAGATCCTCTCTACCAAAAGCATTGGTAAAGATGTATACTATATCCCCGGCGGTAAACGGGAGGCGGGTGAAACAGATGCCGCTGCTCTTTTTCGGGAAATTAAAGAGGAGCTGAGCATAGATCTGGTGCCGGAAACCTTGCAATATGTGGGCAGCTTCCAGGCTCCTGCACATGGGCACCCGGAGGGCACACTCGTAGTCATGACCTGCTACACGGGCGCCTATACCGGCACTCTTAAAGCTGCTGCAGAAATAGCAGAAATTACATGGCTTACTTATGCAGACAAAGACAAGATTTCTGAAGTGGACAAAATCATCTTTGATTTTTTGCGGGCGGAAGGGTTGTTGTAAAGAAGGTTTTTCCTAAGATGGTTGCGAACAAAATCTTTTTGCCGCCGAAAGTACTTGCCTGTCTGGCTTCCAGCCAACGGCGAAGTGAGCAGTTGCATTAATTCTTCTGAAAATTTTCTTTTTTATTCCGGCAAATGATTATTTGATATTCTTTCTTTGAAGACTATGCGGCGCCGTTGGCTGGAAGCCAGACGGCGGCAACCTCCTAATGTTGGCAGCTTACCTGCAGCGGCATAAAGATTTCTGAAGTGGATAAAATCATCTTTGATTTTTTGCGGGCGGAAGGTTTGTTGTAAAGAAGATTTTTCCTAAGATGGTTGCGAACAAAATCTTTTTGCCGCCGAAAGTACTTGCCTGCCGCCGTCTGGCTTCCAGCCAACGGCGAAGTGAGCAGTTGCATTAATTCTTCTGAAAATTTTCCTTTTTATTCCGGCAAATGATTATTTGATATTCTTTCTTTGAAGACTATGCGGCGCCGTTGGCTGGAAGCCAGACGGCGGCAACCTTCTAATGTTGGCAGCTTACCTGCAGCGGCATAGGAGCGCAGATGGAGTGCAGGCCTGCGTCTGAAGGTTTTCCGAACCAAGTAGGTTTGCCGCACATAAAAAAAGACGGTTAAAAAAACCGTCTTTAATAAAATGCTGTGAAGCAATTAGTCTTTTTTATAGTAAGTAAAGGCACGCTTAACCACCTTGGTTGCCTTGCCTTTTTCGTTGTAGGTAGTCTGTTGGGTCCAGTTGCCTTGCGGGTCGTAGCTATCGTAAGTATAGGTCATCACTTTATTGGTAGTGCTGTCTTTCGTTACATTCATTTCCATTGTTTTTACCACATCGCCTTTGTCGTTCAATTCACTTTTAGAATTGTACACTTCCTTGCCGCTGCTGTCCCGATATCTTCCGGCTACCTGGGTTCCTTTTACATAGTCGTTTTCAAAAACACCGTCAATGCTACTATCGGGCTTGTGTCGGGTACCTGTGGTTACGGCTCCATATTCATTCTCTTTTAGTGCCGTATAAAAAAAACATTTTTTTCCGGTAGAGTCAGTTTCCTGCCCGCCGCTGTATTTGCCATCTTTATCCAGCTGTATCTCAAACCCGCTGAAAGGTTTTCCGTTTTTTGTAGTGGTGATACTTTTCATCTGGCCTTTATCATAGTGAATCATGGTGCTGTTTTCTGTAACAGTTCCCTTACTGTCTTTTTTGGTGGTTGCATTTGCATACCCGTTTTTATCAAACTCATCAACGGTAATACAACAGGAATCCATAGCGTCAATTTTGCCGGTACTGTCGGGTGTGTAATTGGTTGATTCCATCGTTTGCACCATGCCTTTGAGGTTCTGTGCTGTCCAGTCGCTGTTTTTGGCCACTTCTACTTCTTTGGTAGCAGTGTTGCACGAAAATAAAACTGATCCGATGAATGAAAGCAGGAATAATTTTTTCATAATTGCTTGTTTTAAGTAGGTTAAGGCGTTAAAGTAGAAATTTTAATACCTGATTGCAAGCAAATAGACATTTAATTTATCGGTCACATGTTTTCGCAGAGGAAGATTTCCCGCAGATGAGCAGATGTAAAGCTTTGCGGATACGCACAACAAATCCAGAAAAAATTCTGCGAGATCAGCGCAAAAGATCCCCGAAAATCTGCGGCAAACATTGCAGAAAATAGATCTGCGGGAAACATTACAGAAAATACCTCCTCAAAAATTATTGTCCGGGCGTACCTGCATTGTTATCTCCACTATCTCCTTCCTTTTTAAATTCCAGTTTACCAAACTTCCAGGTGAAGTTGATGCCGATGGAGCGAAAAGGGAATGTGCGTTCAGCATTTTGTTTGAAGTTGGTGCCAAGCAAAATGGTTTTTTGGGTAAGGTTTTCGCTGAAGGGATTGGTGGCCGTTAAAGCGATGCTTCCCTTTTTTTGCCAGAACTGTTTGCGAAAAGCCATGGTGTAACTGGTAAAGGAGGGATACTTTCCTTGCGCTTCATTGCGGGCGCTGCTGAAGTTGCCAAAGAACTCTGCTACGAGTGTGTTGGTAAACTGATAAGTAGCATTCATGTTTAAGCGATAGTTTACACTGCTGGTATTATAGCCCCTGTCTATGCTATTGATGATATGGCGATAGAATCCAAATATGTTACCTCTCAGGGTTAGTTTTTGGGTTACATGAATATCAGCAAATAGGTTGATGCCGCTGTTATTTTCTCTGCCAATATTTTGCCGGGTGTTTACAGACACATTTTTATAAATAGAATCGCCCACCATGTAGGCAGGATAATACACCACATACGGTTGGATGTCGTTGTCATTGATGCGGTGAAAAAGCGTTAGCATCAGCGAACCGGTTGTGCCGAGGTCTCTGCTGTAGCCTACTTCCGTGCGATAACCTATTTCTGGTTTCAGATTCGGGTTGCCGGTGGAGAGATTTTGAGGGTCGCTGGTATTTACAAAAGGGTTGAGGTCTTCATAATCTGGTCGCTCAATTCTTTTAGAAAAGCTCAGCTTGATCGTTTGCTTTTCGCCTATTTTTTTAGAGAAAAATATCGAGGGCACCCATGTATTGTAGCCGGGTATTTTTGCCTGGCTGATTGCATCGGAATAAAAAGCATTGATTTGGGTACGCTCATACCTGGTGCCTATTTTTGCTTCAAATAATTTAGCCACCGGAAAGCTCAACTCTGCATAGCCTGCATAAACTTTTTGCTTGTAGTTTAATCCGTTAGATAAAAATGCATCGGGCTCGTAAGTTTTTATGGCGGGCTGGTAGCTTTGGGCCTCCGCATTGGTTGCGATGGTATAAAGGGTTGTTTTGGTGCCCACGCCTAGTTTGATGTCTTCGCTCAGCGGCTGGGTGTAATCCAGTGATACAACCGTTTCATGCGTGGTGGCTGGGTTGTAAGCAAGGGTACCGTAGTACAAAGAATCCTGCGGCAGCACAAATTGTTCTGAGAAACTGTTGCCTCTGTTTTTTCCGGTGTTGCTGGTAATGCTAGCCTCCAGTTCCTGATCTTCTTTTGCAAAAGTGCGTTTGTAATTTAAGGAGGCATCTATGGAGTTATAGCGATATTTATTGCCGCTTTTTAGCAAGGACATCATAGCTGTCATACCTGTTCCTGAGTTAGGTTGCAATATTTGGTTGGTAGTTCCAACACCTTTAAATCCAAAATGATTGAAGGCGAGGTTGCCAGAAATACTGTGGAGTTTCTTCACCGTCCAGTCGAAGCCTATACCGGATTGATAGCCCTGCCGGTCGAAATGATTTTGACTGTTTTGAGATAGCGTGCTTACCACAGCGCCATCGGTTGTTTCCCTAAAATTGTTGTTACTCCCCAGCGAGCGCAGTCTTTTGTTGCCACTAAAAAAAGCATTGATACCGAAATTTTTGTTGCGCACATTAAAATTGGCAGATGCATTTTCGTTGCGGGTGCCGGCAGTTAAAGATATGTTGCCATTGTATCCCTTAGTATTGTTTGTTTTTAAAATGATATTGATGATGCCTCCCATGCCTTGCGCATCGTATTTGGCGCCGGGGTTGGTTATTACTTCTATGCTTTTAATTTGACTGGCAGGTATAGATTGAAGCACATCTGCCACATTGCTTCCAAAGGCAGAAGAGGGCTTTCCATTAATTAAAAAGCGAATGCCAGAACTTCCTGCAAGCTGTACATTGCCATCAACATCTACCGATACCTGTGGAATTTTCTTTAGCAGGTCTGTAGCCACACCGCCTGCTGACGACACATCTTTTTCTGCATTAAAAACCATTTTGTCAATCTTATTGTCAATCAACTTTACATTGGCCTGAACAGTAACGCCAGCCAGTAGTTTACTAACCTGTGTAAGCGAAATCTTTTTAAGATCGGTAATGGCATCTTTCTTACTGAGCACAAAATCTTTTTCTGTGAATGCGGTGTAGCCAATGTTTTCAAACACAATGTTGTAAGTGCCGGCCGGGATGTCCGTTAGCGTAAAGCTGCCGGCTTTATCTGTGGTGGTGCCGGTGAGCGGCTTCGTTTGCCCGGTTAAAAAGATAGTGATGGTGGCGTATTCCAACGGATTTTTAGAAGATGCATCTACCACTGTGCCGATGATACTGTTTAGCCCTTTGGTCTGCGCATTTCCTACAACGGTCAACAAAATGACAACTAGGAACGAAAATAATTTCTTCATGTAGAGAGTTAATTGGGGGGCGAAGTTGTAGATGAATTTTGAAGGAATTTTGATTTTTGCTGATTGGGGAAAAATTATGTTGCAGGCGGTACTGTAGGCTGGTAAATGGTCAATGGGTCAATTGTCAATAAGTAAACTGTTAAGTTGCCATTGGCAGTGGTCAATGGCCACAGCGAATGCCCGGCTAGCAATTCGGGCCTGGCTGCGCTGAGTTTCTCTTTTTGCTACTGTTTGTGTTCACCCTTATGTCACCCTAAGTTTTCAATATCGAAGCGATCGGATTTTCTGCATAGTAAGATTTCCCGCAGAGTTGCGCAGATGGAATATTTTGCTCATGCGCACAAAAAACCAGAAAATACATCTGCGAGAACCTGCCAGCCGTCAGGCAAGTCTGCGCAAAAAATCTGGGAAAACTTGCCTGACGGCAGTCAGGTCTGCGGGAAAAAATCCCCGGATATCTGGAGGAAAAATCTCCGAAAATCTGCAGGCAATCCTTTGGCAATTTCATTTACCAATTCTAAGGAGCACCAGCTGTATGCAACTATTATTTTTTGCTATTGCATTCTAAAATAATAGTCACGATATTTACGACCAACAGTAAAGCCTGCAAAAAAGATACTTTATTTTTTGGCTGGCATCCCTCAGCTATCCTCTGGTCTTTTGTAATTTCCTATCCTTTTGTATCTGCCAATCATTACTTTCCTGAAGCTCCAGGCCATATTTATTCATGCTTAAATTTTATGAAATGAAAAAAATATTCATAACCGTGTTGGCTATTTGTGCCATCTATACACTCTCTTTTGCTACCATTCGCAGGGTGGGTTTTTTTGCTTCTCCTGTTGCAGGTGTCGATTATTCTACTTTTGCTTTAGCTTATGGGGCTGCAGCTGCAGGCGATACCATTTTAGTATTTCCAGGTATACCAGCTATTACGCAAACCTTCACCAAAAAACTGATCATTATTGGTCCGGGAAACTGGCTTAGTGCTGGCACTACACCTAAGGGAAATGCCAACCTGCAAGCCTTCGCAGGCACCGTTGCTATCAGCAGTATGATTTTTAATGCAGGCAGCGATGGGTCAGTGGTAATGGGCCTCGAAGGCGGCACAATTTCTATAGGGGCCGCCAATAATATTATTATTCGCCGAAACAGGGAGTTAACCGTGTATGTAACTACCGTTAATGCCGTTACAATCGCCAACAACCTGCAAATAATAGAAAATTACAGGGTTGCCGTGGCTAATTTTTATGCCAACGGCAGTAGTGTAACTAATATGAATGTGAGCAATAATTTTATTACATCCTATTCTACTGCGCCGCTAAACACGTATAGCGGTAACATCAGTAACAATGTGTGGGCTTACGATGCTACCACACCCGCAACCAATGGAGGTACAAGTACTCTATCCAGCAACGCTGATATAAACCTTGGCGGTGGCGCATATCTTTTTCAGAATAATATCCTCGCCTCTTACACCAACGCAATTGCAGCCAGCAACTATAATTATTTTTCAATTGCTAACGGCAGTAACACCGTCTTTAATAACAACCTGGCATTGCAAGCGAGCGCCGGGCCCTCGCAGGTATGGGGTGCCGGTACAGGTAATGTAATTACAGTAACAGCCAATGCTGCTAACATTTTTGATGGCTTCCCGGCCATTGGCGCTTTTAGTGCAGATGCTAGGTATAGTCTAAAAGCAGGCAGTCCTGCTTTAACTGTTGGTGCGGGCGGCACCCCCGTTGGTATGTTTGCCGGTGCTGCTCCTTACAAGCTCAGCATGATACCTTCCATACCCAGTATTTACCAGCTTAGCTCACCACAGGGGAACAACCCAAGTGGCAATACGATACAGATAAATGTAAGTACCCGTGGCAATAATTAGGCTTGCTGTTACCAGCATTTTTTATGTTGAACTAAACAATTTTTTATGTTGGAATTGTATAAATCAGCAAACATGAAATCAATCATCATCCATAAATACAATGGCTGCAAGCAACGCTTGATATTATCCATCTTTCTGCAATGCTTTATTTGCCATCTCATGGCACAGGTGCCTGCTATTAGCAGGGTTGAGTATTTTATTGACACTGATCCCGGGTATGGTAATGCCATTAACCTGGGTTTTGTAGGTACTACCAATGCTACTGCCGCTATCAATATTGATTTGACGGCATTGGCACAAGGTGTTCACGTAGTGGGGGTGAGAAGCAAGGATGTAAACAATGCCTGGAGCCTGGATAACAAATGGCTTTTTGTAAAACCCTATAGCAGCAGCGCAGTTTTACAACCCAATATAAATCGTGTAGAATGGTACCTGGATGCGGACCCTGGCTATGGTAATGGAACTCCTTTATCTATCGCTGCTGCGCAGGATCTGGCAGGTCTTTTCTTTAATGTAGATATGATACCATTGAGCCAGGGCGTGCACATAGTGGGGGTGAGAAGCAGGGATGCCAATGGCGCCTGGAGCCTGGATAATAAATGGCTTTTTGTAAAACCATATAGTAGCAGTGCGACGCTTCAACCCAATATAACGTTGGTAGAATGGTACCTGGATACTGATCCTGGTTTTGGGAATGGCACAGCGCTTCCCATAAGTTCCGCACAGGATTTACCCGGTCTTTCATTTAATATTGATATGCTGCCTATTGCACAAGGCGTGCATATAGTGGGCATAAGAAGCAAGGATGCCAATGGGGCATGGAGCCTGGATAACAAATGGCTTTTTGTGAAACCCTATAGCAGTACTGTGCTTGCGCAGCCCAATATAACCCGTGTAGAATGGTATTTGGATACAGACCCGGGCTATGGTAATGGAAACGCTTTGTCTATAAGTTCTGCACAGGATTTTCCCGGTCTTTTCTTTAATATTGATATGGTGCCACTGAGCCAGGGCGTGCATATAGCGGGGGTTAGAAGCAAGGACGCCAATGGTGCATGGAGCCTCGACAACAAGTGGATATTTTTAAAGCCCTACACTCCCGGCGGGGGAAGTGTAGTTCCCAATATTGTGAGAGTGGAATATTATGTAGATGTGGATCCGGGTTATGGAAAGGCCGCATCTATTACCATAACCCCCGGAACCGATATTGGAATGCTGTTGTTTGATGCCAATATTTCGGCGGCTTCAACAGGCGCTCATAAGTTGGGTATCAGGAGCCTTGATGCTAACGGCGCCTGGAGCCTTGACAACAAAGTAGATTTTACAAAGCTGGGTGGCATAACCTGGATAGGTGTTTCCAGCACGGAATGGAACAACCCCGGTAATTGGTCTAATGGCCAGGTGCCCACACTCACCGATAATATCACCATACCTTCCGGAACACCCTTTCCTCCAGTGGTGGCCACTGGCATTACGGCCAATTGCAAAACGGTTCAGTTAAATACAGGGGTGTCTATTACCGTACAAACAGGAGGTATTTTTAGGGTGGGGCAGTAGGCATCACGTGCCCTGGCATACAGGGAGTCAAATGCTGCCCGTTAAATTTTCTACAGCAGCAAGCATGTAAAAATCTTTTCTCTCAAGGCAACATTATCGGGTTCATCCTGTTTGAGCAAATCAAGGCTTGATGAATGTCGTGTTGCAGTGTTGCTTCTTCAACAAATCTCGAAATGGGAATGTCGTATCAGCATCCCTTTTTTAAGTTTATGCAGGAAGTAGAATTTATTAATTTAGCAGCCGGCGTATACTCCAGGCTTATTATTTATACTAATTATAAGCAACTATCTATGGCTACTCCCAACACCACCGCCCCCGCAGAAAAGCCTAAAGAGGCTTATGAAATCATGCAGGAACAAATTGAAACGGGTTTGAAAGAACACAACCGGTCAGATCTGGGTTTGTTTTTATCCTCTTTATCCGCAGGGTTGGAAGTAGGGTTCAGCATCCTGGTCATTGGCATTATGTACACGCTTTTTAAAAGCGAGTCTACCACTGGTCAGTTAGCGGTGATGATGGCGTTGGTATATCCCATTGGGTACATTTTTGTTATCATCGGCAGGTCAGAATTGTTTACGGAGCATACCACGCTGGCCACTATACCCGTAATGAACGGTCAGGCCAGCCTGGGCAGTTTGGCCAAGCTCTGGCTCATCGTGTATGTGGGCAATCTTGCCGGAGGATATTTGTTCGGCAGTATTTCGCTGGTTTTTAATGGCGAAATGCACCTGATTGGAAAAGATTTTTTTTATTTTGTTTCCGAAAAGATGCTGAAATACAGTGTGGGTGCAACGCTTATCAGCAGCATCATGGCTGGCTGGTTGATGGGTATGCTTTCGTGGCTGCTCAGTTCGGCACAAGATACTTTTAGCCGGGTGGTGATGATATTTTTAGTAACCTTTTTAATAAGTATTGCCGGGTTGCATCATTGCATCGTTGGTTCTATAGAAGTATTCATGGCCTTTTTTGCAGAAGCCAATAAAATAACCCTGGCCGAGTTTCTCAAGTTCCAGGGACTGGCTACGCTGGGTAATATTATTGGTGGCGTGTTCATTGTGGCCATGGTTAAGTTTGCCCATAGCAAGCGGCATTAGGAGTTTGCTTGTGCCGCAGTTTTTATGGTTTAAGATATTTTGAACTTACAGCTTAACCCTCAATGCTTGTTAAAAAATACCTGCTGGAAACCGCTGGGTAATACGCCTTGGCCTTTACCGAATTACCGCTGCCAATAGGTAGATCTCCCTCTGCGGTCTGGCGGATTTCCTCCTTTTCGTTTGTTCCATTGCCGCAGCAGAATAAAAATAGCTGTTGCCAAAGTGCTTTTTACTGATCCCCGCTCTCAGTCGCTTATTCAAAAAACAAAAGCCTGATTTAAAAAAATTTAATTCTTTTCTCTTTCAGCAGCCTTTGTGAATGTTGCCCGGCATTGTCTTCATCTGGCTGCAGCCTATCTAATAAGAAAACATATTTAAACAAAGTACTATAAATAGTTGCTGGAGGGTATTAATTTTAAATCCGTTGTTATTATCTATTTCACAACTAAACTTACTTAACATGAAAAAGCTTTCCGTTTTAATTGTAGCCTTATCAGCGCTTGCAACAGTTTGCGCTCAAAATGTGGGTATAGGTACCAATTCGCCAAATGCCAATGCCATTCTGGATATTTTTAGCACCAACAAGGCAGTAATTATACCGAGGCTCGTAGACACCAGCAACGTGCCAAACCCTACAGAGGGAATGATGATTTATAATAAGAATACCAAGGCGCCTTTTTTTCATGATGGCAAGCAGTGGTTTTCTCTTGGTGCCAGAATACCATCTGCACAACCTACTGCTGGCGCAACTATTACTTACACTGTGGTAGCAATGGGGTTCAATCAAAGTGAATTCCAGGTTTTTTCCGGGCAGGTAGGCATGGGTGCAGGCGTTAGCCAGCCTAATCCCCCATCAGTTGCATCGGTAAGCGAATTTATCTTTACCAAACAATTGGATATAAACTCAAACTGGTTTCAGTTGGCCATTTTAAAAGGGCAGCTAATTGCATCTATTGAGTTCAAGTACTATGCCTCTGGGTCGGCAATTCCATATCTATCATACAGGTTTAGAAGCGCTTACTTTACCGGTTACAGTTCGTCCTCCGGTGGCGACATCCCGAGCGAGTCGGTATCAGTTAACTTCAGATATTATGGGTTTAAAGACTGGGTAAACAACCTTGAATTTGGATGGGATTTAGTAAGCAATGTACAGAGTACATATTGAATGGGCAATAGGCAATAGGCAAAAGGCAAAAGGCAATAGGCCGATGGCAAAGGGTGTAAGGCAAAGGGCAATACGCAAAGGACAATCAACTCAAAAATATTGGGTTGTCCTAAACCCCTAAACATCTAAACCCCTAAACCTCTAAACCTCCTCCCATAAACCATTTCAAATATCCAACTACATTTGCATCCTCATCCTACAAAAAATAATCGTATGCGATACTTGCTTACCACGCTCTGTCTGTTAGTTGCATTTACCAACCTGATTGCGCAGGATCGTGCAACAAAACTTCGCATTACCCATCTCACAGGCGACTTTTATATTTATGAAACCTACAACGAATACAAAGGCACCCTCATCCCGGCCAACGGTATGTATCTTGTAACAGCAGCCGGCGTGGCCTTGTTTGATTCGCCCTGGGATACTACCCAGTTTCAACCTTTGCTCGACAGTATCCAGCAGCGGCACCATAGCACTGTTGTCATGTGCTTTGCCACACACTTTCACACAGACAGAACCGCCGGGTTGGAATACTATCGCAAGCTTGGTATTAAAACATTTACGGCCACACAAACAGATGAGCTTAGCAAACTAAGGGGTATGAAAAGGGCGCAGTTCCTGTTGCAAAAAGATTCGGCGTTTACGCTTGGTGGATATTCGTTTGAAACCTACTACCCCGGCCCAGGTCATGCACCCGATAATATAGTACTGTGGTTTCCCCAGCAGAAAATTTTGTATGGCGGCTGCCTCGTCAAGAGCACAGAAGATAATGATCTTGGAAATTTGGGAGATGCTGATGTAAACAAATATGCATCTTCTGTAAAGAAGGTCATTCAAAAATGCACGAGCCCTGCGTACGTTATTCCGGGCCATGGTGACTGGACGGACAAGCGTTCCTTGAAGCATACGCTGGAGATGGCGAAGAAGCTTGGGAAGAAATGAAGGGAAGGTGGAAAGTAATAGACAATAGGCAAGGGGCAATAGACAATAGGTAATGTGCAATAGGCAATAGACAATGGGCAATAGGCAATGGGCAATAGACAATGGGCAATAGACAATGGGCAATAGGCAATAGACAATATGCAATAGGCAATAGGCAATAGGCAATAGGCAATGCGTGCCCCGATAGAATGTAGGGGGTCAAGGGTTCAATAGTCAATAGACAAGCTTTAACAGGTATGCCTCAATTGTGAAACCGGTGGAAAGTTCTCTTATTAAGGTTTACAGCTCGCTACAATGCAAGGTAATAAAACGGGCACCTTTCGGCGCCCGTTTGCATGAGTGCGCAGGATTTAGCTGATGCTGATTTCCCTGGCGCCAGGCACTTTACCGGCTACCATGGGCAGATTTACCTGAAGTACACCATCGACGTATGTTGCCGAGATGTTTTGCTGGTCGATGTCTGCATCCAGCGTAAAAGTCCTTTTAAAACCGCCGCGGCTGTATTCCCGCAACACCCATTCTGGGCGGGGAAAACCTTCCGGTGGCGTGTAAGAAAGGGTGAGTTCATTTCCACTGATGTTCAGCTGAAAATGTTCTTTGATGCGGCCGGGAGCAAACACCAGCATCTCGAAGCCGGATGCTGTTTTGTGAATGTTGACTGCTGCCCGTTGCATGGAGCGGATAAATCCCGGTCTGGCGGAATTTCCGTGAGCGTTGCCTTTTGCGGCGCATGACTGATTGTAGTGCATGTTCATTTGTTTTTTGTAAAAAAAATTGTTTACGGGCTTGCTGCTGTAAAAATGATGCCGGTTGCAAATGGGTGAAATTTTGGCAGGCGGGGAAGTAAAAAGTAAAAAGTCAAAAGTAAAAAGTCAAAAGTATAAAGTAAAAAGGCAGAAAGCAAAGGTTAATAGGCAATGGGCAATGGGCAAATGGAAAAAAAGGCAAACGGCGAAAGTCAGAAGTAAAAAGTCAAAAAGGTAATAGGCAATATGCAAGAGGCAATATGCAAAATGTAATGGGCAATAGACTCAGAAATATTGAGTTGCTCCTAAACTCCTAAACTCCTAAACCTCTAAACTTCTAAACTTCTAAACCCTAAACCCCTCAACTCTAAACCCCTAAACCCCTAAACTATAAACCCCTAAACTCTAAACCCCTGCACCCCTAAACCATCAGCTTTCCTTAGTAAACACCTCACTGATCTCCGTGACAATGAACCCAAACTTACGGATCACACTCCTAATCATCAGGGTTTCGCCATCGGGCATCAGGTACATGTATTGGCTCATGCGCACATGTTTCACCAAGCCACGGTTCTGGAGTTTCAGGCGGAAGGTCCAAGTAAAATAATTACCATACAATTCGCCGGTGGCCTTGCCGTTGATATCGCTGGCGGTGGCTTCTACACGATGGGCATCTATTTGTTTGAGCTGCCAACTGCGGTGGTTGGTCTTGCCATTTTCGGGTAGCAGGTCCTGCTCAATATATACGATGCCATCCTTTACGGTTCCCTTTGTGTGGGTGATGATGCCCACAGTAGGCTTGCCCGCCCTGCTTTCCATTACACCATAAGAGCTGGTGTTGCCACCAAAAAATGCGACAGGATCCAGTTTGGCAGCATTGTCTTTGAAAGCTGTGGGTTTAAGAGAGGCACAGCTCGTTGCAAAAATGCATAGAGCGATTGGAGTAATTACCTTCAAATTCATGGGTATGTTTAACATTGCCGGGGGTTAAAAGTGAGTAGCATAAGACCGGCACGCTGCACTATCTACGCAACATTGGCACATGAAGATTGCTGTTGGCTTAATCTTAAATACACCTGATACCTCACAATTGCTCAGCCGTGAGGTTGTGCCTGATGTACCCTCTCAACACCCAAAAGCAAAGCATCACCCAAACGAGTCCAAAACTGAAACCTGCAATTACATCTGTGGCAAAGTGATAACGGAGCGCAATACGACTTATTCCAATGAGCAGTGAGCAGCTCATCAGCAGCAGAACGCCTGCAATTCTAACTGGTTTCGAAGCTTTTGTTTGCCATACCAGGTAAGCAAGGATGCTGCAAAAAACGAAGGATGACACGGAGTGACCGCTGGGAAAGCTGTAGTTAACCAAGGGTTTGCCGTAGGGATGTAAGGGGCGCATACGCTCAAAAAAATGTTTCAGCAAGAACATAATGCCGGCGCTGCTAACGGAGATGAGTAATATTGTAAACGCATAATGTCGGAGGCGTTTGTAATAGTAATAGCCGGCCAGCAATAGAGTTGCTGTAAGTAAAAATGTTGAGGAGCCGAAAAACGTAACCACAGTCATGGTGCGCAGGAGGTTGTGGCTACTGTGTGCAGCAAACCATTTCATAACCTCCAGGTCGAATGCATTTTCATTTTCTAATACGCTCTCATCTGCTATGTATACAAAAAGCAGTAGGCAGGTCAGGAACAAAACCGCCAGCACAATGGCTTTGAAAGACAGGGTGGCTAAAAAGTTTTTTTTACTGGTCATCGTTTGTGCCTGCCCGTGGTTACTTCGGGTTATTTTTCGTGAAAGTACAAAATGTTGCCTTTAAATAGGCTTCCCACAAACGACCGCAGATTCAGCACAGGCCGAGCTTTTCCACCGGCAGGTTAGCGTAAATAAAAAGCCCGCGAAAATATCTGGGGGAAAGATTCTTCTGAAATTTGACACAAAAAATCTATTTTATGAATGAAGTGGAATAGATGCTTTAATATTTATTGCCGTGGGTTAAGTTGTAGGCTAAAAAGAATCCTGTTTTATAGGCACCATAATATTTAAAAATATCGAAGAGTATTTTCCAAAGTTTATCCCAACCCTTGTACTGTTTAAGATCCCCCTTTTTTACAATAACAGCAGCGGTGTGCAAACCCATAGTTGTAAACTTTAGCACATGGTCTGCATCCCACTCCGTATTTAAAAAGCCAGGTGGATTCTCCACCCTGATATCCCAAAAGGACCTGTTTAAGTTTGGGAATTGTCGGAACAGTTGTTTTGTATGGTATTGTACTTCGTCTCTCCAGCCTTGTGAGTAACCGGCACCTACCTCTATTGACATGACCACAATATCGTTATTAGACACCCGATACCATTTTTTTTGTGCAATCACTATTTGTGCTACCAGCACTAAAACAACTGTGGCAAGTATTTTCATGAGTGTTAGTTTGATAAAATTTTTATCAAACCTGAAACGTAGCATTCGTCAGCATAGTATGTAGAAATAGGGAACCTTGGGTTGTGGGTGGTTTAATCCTGGGTATTTCAAAATGGCATAGGGCAATAGTAAGTGGGCAGGGGGCAATGGTAAAAAGCCCGAAAAACTGTTTCCCCGCAGATCTGCGCAGATTAAGAACACGCAGATCTGCGCAAATTTAGCGCCCTGCAATGGAGGAGAAATAGTACAGAATATTTCTGTGCTAATCTGCCAAAGGAAACTGCGAACCTTGCCTGCCGGCAGGCAAGGTTCGCAGAAAAATCTCCGAAAATTTCGGGACAACTTTACTTGGTTTCCAGCAATTTAAAAAACTGGTCAAGCTGTGGTAGAATCACAATCCTTGTTCTGCGGTTGGCAGCCCTGCCTTCAGCGCTGCTGTTGTCTGCTATGGGCATGTATTCACTACGACCTGCTGCAGCCATCTTTGCAGGATTTAAACCATACTGCTTTTGCAATACCCGCACCACAGCGGTGGCTCTTTTTACGCTCAGGTCCCAGTTATCTAGCAACGGCCCAGAGCCTTTGATGGCCACATTATCAGTATGACCTTCTACCATAAACTCTATATCGGGCTGGTTCTTTAATACCTGTGCTACTTTGCCCAACACTTCGCTGGCCCTGTCACCAATATCGTAGCTGCCGCTTTTAAAAAGTAGTTTATCAGAAATATCGATGTATACCACACCCTTATCTACTTTGATGTTGATGTCTTTATCATCGAGGTTTCCGATGGCTCCTTTCAAGTTCATCACCAGTGCCATGTTTAAAGAGTCCTTCCGGTTCAACGCCGATTGCAGGTTTTGAATGTAAGAGTCTTTCGAACCTATATTTTCCAATGATTTTTTGATACTTTCTGCTTGTGAGCTGGATATGACAGATAGATTTTCCAGTTGTTTGATAGCCTGGTTATTGTTGTCTTTTAAAAAGGCATTTTCTCTCTTCATGCTTTCAATCTCCGCTTCCAACAGTGCTTTTTTACGGGAGTTTTCAACTGTCAGGTCGTTGCAATCTTTGAGCTGATTTTGCAATTCGTTGTAAGATGTTTGAAGCGTTTCATAACGCACTTTTTCCGCCGTCATCAGTTTTTTGCTCACGCAGGAACTAAAGAGGATCCCCGAGGCAAATGTTGCAGTGATTATCGTTTTCCATTTCATAAAAAGACGTTTAAGATTTGTAGCAAAATTATTCAAAATAAAAAACTGTTGCGAAGAAAAAATTCCAGTTGAAAATTAGGAAAAAATTCCCCGCCAGTCTTAGGGAAACCAAACAAAAATGCCCGCAACAAAGCGAGCATTTTCCTGAATATCATTCATAATTAATTTGATTCTTTTCTTTTAAATACGCTACCGTCGGGCAAGATCTTCACCTTTACCTTGGATTCGCCCTTTTTCAGTTTTATCTCATACATATCCATATTTTTATCGTTTTCTTTATCAATCTCTTCTATTGTGTAGCCCGGATATTGAGCATTGATGGTTTGATTAACAGCATCCGGAAGTTTAGAATTGCCTTCAACTCTTGTAGATGTTTTTACCCACTCACCCCTGTTGTTGTACCACGAGGTATAGTCTGCGCCGCTGGTATTGTAGCGTACATAGTAATATTGATCATCCATATTAAGCTCATCGCTCTCAATGGGTTCATATCTCACCCATTCTACCCTGTCCACTTTGGGATATTTTGTTTCAAAAGACATTCTTACAGAATCCGGAACATCCGTAGTAGTTATAACAGTTGTTTTACCTTCTGTTTTTGCAACATCGGCAACAGTAGCTACGGGTACTTCTGTAGTGGTTGTCGTGGTGTCTGTTTCAACTTTCTTGTCGTTGTTGCAGCTGGCAAACATAACCAGCGATGCGGCCAATGCAGGGAAAAAGATTTTCATACGTTTAGTTTTTTAATTTATACGTACTGTTAAAGAACCATGCCAAAGTTTAATTTTCAGGCTCAGTAACCTCATTTCTCCTACAGCCTCTTTCTCCTCCAAAGACCAAACTGCAACCCATAACAGCATAAAAAAAGTGGGCCACTCAGGCCCACTTTTTTCAAAATCTATTTCCCCTTTATTTATTTTGCTTTAAAGGAAATTTCATGGTCACCCCATTCCAAACTTACTTTACCATTTTTGTCAATAGCATAAGCAAGGCTCTCTGCAAATGGTTTTGCTTTGCCTGGTTTTACCATAATACGGAGCGCATCTTCCGCTGCCTTGTATTCGTAAGCTCCCCATTGTTTCCAGGTCTTGTTAAAAATAACCGTCCATTGGTCGTCGCCAGAAATGATGAACAAGCCATACTTACCAGCAGGAAGGATTTTACCATCAATGTTCAGGTCTTTGCTGGTTTCAAAAACTGTGGCGTCATTAGCACCTGCTCTCCACACCTGGCCGGCTTTTGGTTCAAGGTCTTTACCTATGGTTCTTCCTTTTACCGAAGGCGAGCTATAATTAATGCTAACCACAGCGCCAGATTTTAGCGTTTCCGTTACGCTCATAGGTGGGCTTGCTGGTTTCTTTTTTTCCTGGGCCTGGCAGTTGGTGCCTGCTAAAAGAACACCAGCCATCAAAGCGAAAGACAATACTTTTTTCATACTTACATTTTTAAATGGTGATTGGGTTACAAGTTATGGTTATTACACAAAAATTATGTGGGTGTGGTATGAGTGGCGCAATAGCAATATATGAGGCGACTGTAAAGCTCGCCCTCATTAATAATCAATCACCTGCTCTTCCATCACGGGCAGTTCTCTCCAGCCATATTGTTGGTTGCGCAGTTGGGGTTCAAAGCCTGCCTCTCGGATAGCAGCCTGTATACTGTTGGCGGTAAAACGATGTGGCGCACCCGCAGCACTCACTACATTTTCTTCTATCATGATACTACCAAAGTCGTTGGCGCCCCCGTTCAAACAAAGCTGTGCTACTTCTTTACCCACCGTAAGCCAACTGGCTTGTATATTCAATACGTTCGGCAGCATGATGCGGCTGAGTGCAATCATGCGCATATATTCTTCTGAAGTGGTAAGGTTGTGCACGCCTCTTATGCGGGCAAGCAAAGTATCTGCATCCTGAAAAGTCCAGGGGATAAATGCTAAAAAGCCTTTGGCGCCTTCGGGCTTGCGGCTTTGTACCTCCCTGATTTTTACCAGGTGTTCAAAACGTTCCTGTAGGGTTTCTACATGGCCAAACATCATGGTGGCCGAGGTGGTTATTTCTAGCTTGTGCGCTTCATGCATTATATCCAGCCATTCCTGTGCGCCACATTTTCCCTTGCTGATGAGTCGTCTAACTCTATCTGTTAGAATCTCAGCGCCGGCGCCAGGTAAGCTGTCCATGCCCGCTTCTTTCAAAGCCATCAATACTTCCCGGTGAGTTCCCTTACCGCCAGGCCGGCTTTTTTCCAGCTTGGTGATATGTGCTACTTCTGGTGGCCCAAGCGTATGCAGCTTGATATTTGGATAAAGACTTTTAAGTTCTTTAAACAAGTTTACATAAAAGCTCAGGCCCAGTTCCGGATGATGGCCCCCTTGCAGCAGCAGCTGGTCGCCACCAAATTTGATGGTTTCTTCTATTTTCCTTTTATAGGTTGCGATATCTGTAATATAGGCGTCCGCATGGCCGGGTATGCGGTAAAAGTTGCAAAACTTACAATTGGCAATACACACGTTGGTGGTGTTCACATTTCTATCTATCTGCCAGGTAACCTTGCCATGCGGTACTTGTATTTTTCTCAGTTCGTTGGCCACGAACATTAATTCGGAGAGCGCAGCGTTTTCAAATAAAAAAACGCCTTCTTCTACAGTAAGAAATTCGAAGGCCATGGCCTTCTCGTATAAGCTTGTTAAATTCATCATTGTGTTTAAAATTGCATTTGCACAGAACGGATACCACCACTCCTGTAACAATGAACAAAATTACACCCATTAGGTTGTATATTTCAATGTGGTTATGATAAATAAGATCCTCTTCATTCTTTTATTTTGCCCCGTGCTGGCAAGCGGGCAGGAAATTATCTCTGGTCCTGCGCCAAGGCTTGTTACCCGTTTTCCTTTTAAACAATACAGTGGTGGTGTTATGGTCATCAGGGCTACTTATGAGAATCTAATAGACAGTTTTAATTTTATATTAGACACAGGCAGTGGTGGCATTTCGCTAGACAGCAGCACCTGTGAAGCCTACAAACTCGTTGGGAGAAAATCTGACACAACCATTACCGGGATAGGCGGGAAAAGAAAAGTGTCTTTCATTTTTAATAAAACCCTACACTTTCCTGGCCTTGAGCTAGACTCCCTAAATTTTCATATTAATAATTATGAAGTTTTGACAAGCGTATATGGAGAAAAAATTGATGGTATCATTGGTTACAACTTTTTTAGCCGGTATGTAGTACGTCTTGATTTTGATAGTCATTATGTAGAAGTGTTTACGCCTGGCAAAATGCAATATCCCAACGGAGGGCACACCCTGCATCCCGCTTTTACCTCACTACCCATTCAGTATGCGCAGATAAGAGACGCCCGCAAAATGGCGCATCATTTTTACTTTGACACCGGTGCAGGGCTTTGCTTTTTAATGAGCGATCGCTTTGCAGCAGACAGCAGCATTCTTTTTAAAAGGCGGAAGCCTTTGCTCACCCAGGCCGAGGGCATGGCAGGTAAAGTACAAATGCGGCTTACCGTGATAAAGGAACTAAAACTGGGCCCTTACCGTTTCAGAAACGTACCCACCTACTTGTACAAAGATGATTACAATGTAATGTCATATCCCTTTTCTGGTGGGCTGCTGGGCAACGAACTGTTGAGAAGATTTAATATGACCATTAATTATGGGGAGCGGGAAATTCACTTGCAGCCCAATTCGCATTTTAGAGAGTTGTTTGACTATGCCTATACAGGCATGGCCATTTATTATGTGGATGGCAAGATCCTGATAGAAGATATTATCGATGACTCGCCTTCCCAAAAGGCGGGCTTGAGAATAGGAGACGAAATATTTGGGGTGGGTAATAATCTGACTCAAAACATTCAACAATATAAAAACCTGTTGCAGGTAGTCAATCAAAAATTACGAGTACTTGTAATTAGAGATGGCCAAATTCTCGAACTATTTTTAAAAACGGGTAGTATCCTTAGGTAATTTTTTGTCTAAAAATTATTAGAGCCTCATGGGTACTTGGCTTAAATTTGCGCCATGATTCATTTTGAAAGATTCACATTAGATAACGGCCTGAGGGTGCTGGTACACGAAGATAAAAGTACGCCTATGGCTGTGGTGAACGTTTTATACGACGTGGGCGCCAGGGATGAAATGGCCGATAAAACAGGGTTTGCACATTTGTTTGAACACCTGATGTTTGGTGGCAGCATCAACATTCCTATTTACGACGAACCGCTGCAATTGGCTGGCGGGGAAAACAATGCTTACACCACCAATGACCTCACCAATTATTATTGCCAGTTACCAGCAGAAAATATTGAAACAGCCTTTTGGTTAGAAAGCGATCGGATGATCAGTCTGGCTTTTAGCAAAAAAAGTTTGGAGGTGCAACGCAAAGTAGTGTGCGAAGAATTTAAAGAACATTACATGAACAAGCCTTATGGCGATGTGTGGCATAAGCTGAGAGAACTGGTTTATACGACGCACCCTTATCGCTGGATGACGATAGGGAAGGAGCTGGAGCATATAGAAAACGCAACACTTGCAGATGTAAAAGCGTTTTTCAACAAGCACTACACACCCTCAAATGCCATACTTGTGGTAGCGGGCAACATAGAAGTGGCACAGGTAAAAGCCCTGGCAGAGAAATGGTTTGGCTCCATACCGGCTGGTAATAAATACGAGCGGGATCTTCCTGTAGAACCCAAACAAACGGCGCCCCGGTTTTTAGAAGTAAAGGCCGACGTGCCGCTGGATGCCCTGTACAAATGCTGGCATATTTACCCCCGCACAGATGACCGGTATTACATTGCCGACCTTATTTCGGATATACTAAGTGGCGGCGCTTCGTCCCGTTTGTTTCAAAGCCTGGTTAAAGAAAAACAATTGTTTAGCAACATCGATTGCTCTCACCTGGGCAGTACCGATGCCGGTATTATGGTGATAGAAGGCAAACTGGTAAAAGGTGTGGATATAAAGCTGGCAGAAGCAGCGGTTATGGAAGAATTGGCAAAATTGCAACAGGATGGCATCAGCACTACCGAGCTGGAAAAAGTAAAAAATAAAACAGAAAGCGCCATGGCTTTTGAAGATATGGGCGTAATGAACCGTGCAGCCAGCATAGCCATGTATGAATTACTGGGCGATGCACAGCTGATGAATAAAGAACTGGATAAATACAGAGCCGTAACGGCAGAGCAGATTGCCGACCAGAGCCGGATTATTTTTGACGAGAACAATTGCAGTACCCTGCATTATTTATCCAACAGTTAAAGCAACCCATGAACAGAAAGATAGCACCCGCCATTATTGATGCGGTAAATTTTAACCTGCAACTCAAACCTTATGATCATTATACGCTGGACAATGGAGTGCCCGTATACAGCATTGATGCCGGTGCCCAGGAAGTGATACAAATAGAACTGGTATTTTACGCAGGCAACTGGTTTGAAAAGAAACAAGGTATTGCTGCAGCTACCAACTTTTTGCTTAGAAATGGTACGCTGCAAAAAACGGCCTTTGAGTTGAACGAGGCGTTTGATTATTACGGTGCCTACTGTAGCAGAACCTGCTACAACGAAACCGCAACGGTCACCCTACACACCCTTACCAAACATTTAGATAAATTGTTGCCGGTAATGAGTGAGATGTTGTCGGCATCCATTTTTCCCGAACAGGAGCTGGAGATATTTAAGCAAAACAGCAAGCAACGTTTATCTGTAAATCTGCTAAAACCGGAGTTTGTTGCGGGCCGCTTAATAGAAAGTTATATTTACGGAGAGCAACATCCCTATGGTAAATACACCAAGGCAGAAGATATTGATGCCATCAGTGCAGATGAGTGCAAGGCCTTTTATGCAGAGCACTACCAGGGTGGACAGTGTGCGATTTTTGTGTCAGGAAAATTGCCAGGCAACCTGCAAGAGGAGCTCAACAGATTTTTTGGAAAGCTTGCGCTCACTAAACCTGTTTTCAAAACTTCTACAATCGTCACCAGCCCTGCCGTAGATAAAAAATACCGGATACAAAATGATGAAAACGCTGTGCAGGGAGCCATTCGCATAGCGCAGCCTTTCCCCAATAGGCATCACCCGGATTTTAAAAAAGTAGTGGTGCTCAATAATATTTTTGGCGGCTTTTTTGGCAGCAGGCTCATGAGCAATATCCGGGAAGAGAAAGGGTACACTTATGGTATTCACAGTTACCTGCACAACCATATTCAGCAAAGCGCCTGGATGATAAGCACCGAAGCCGGCATAGATGTATGCGAAGCTACCATCGACGAAGTATATAAAGAAATGAAAAAGTTGAGGGAAGAGCCGGTGGATGACGAAGAAATATTACTCGTACAGAATTACATGATGGGCGGCATCCTCGGCGACTTAGATGGTCCGTTTCACATCATGGCTAAATGGAAGAATATAATTTTAAATGACCTGAATGAAAGCTACTTTTACGATTCTGTAAAAGCTATCCAGACCGTAACAGCCGAAGAACTCATGGAGCTTTCCAATAAATATTTACGGCCGGAAGCGTTTTATGAGTTGGTGGTGTATTGAGAGGTTTCAAAGGTTCAAAGGTTCAAAAGTGCAAAGGTTCAAGAGGTTCAAGGTTCAAGAGGTTCAAGTTTCAAGAGGTTTAACGTTTAAGGGTTTAAAGTTTTGTATTCTTTGAAGTCTCTTAATTGTCTTCGAAGATTTCACTTTTCACTTTTCACCTTTGAGTTTTCACTTTTCAACTTTGACTCCACCCTGCACCAACAATTATCAAATTATCAAATTATCAAATCATCAAATTAACCTGTCATCAAATTAACCCATCACTAAATTAATCCAACATGAACTTCATCATTCGTCTTTTAATTACTGCGGCCGTGGCCTACGGTCTTTCCATGGTTTTAAGCGGGGTACACATCCCAGACTTTACAGATGCCATTATACTGGCCATTGTGCTGGCCTTGCTCAACACTTTTATCAAACCTATTTTATTGGTGCTCACTTTCCCAATAACGATCGTAACGCTTGGGTTATTTTTGTTTGTGATCAACGCACTTATTATTTTACTGGCAGATAAGTTGATGGATGGTGTAGCCATCGACGGCTTTTGGTGGGCACTTATTTTTAGCCTTATTCTTTCGGTAGTATCTTCCATAGCACAATCCTTGCTCTCTAAGAAAGATTGATACGCTGCCTTCCAATTCAACCAGCCTCAAACTTCCTTGTTTTTTCACCTATAAAGTTGAACTTGTAACATGCACTTTGCTCCCAAAGACTTATCGGCACAGCAGTTAAAAGATTTGTACAAAGCCATTCTGTTGCCCAGGATGATAGAAGAAAAAATGTTGGTATTGCTCCGCCAGGGAAAAATAAGCAAGTGGTTTAGCGGCATCGGGCAGGAAGCCATATCTGTAGGCGTAACGGCCGCCCTTGAGCAAGATGAATGGATTATGCCATTGCACAGAAACCTCGGTGTTTTTACCGGCCGGCATATGCCCCTGAGCAAATTGTTTATGCAGTGGCAGGGCAACAAAGAAGGTTATAGCAAGGGTAGAGAAAGAAGTTTTCATTTTGGTAGCAAAGAGCACCGTATTTGCGGAATGATCTCCCACCTTGGTCCACAATTGGCCATTGCTGATGGTGTGGCGCTGGCACACAAACTACGCAAAGAAGATAAAGTAGCCGTTGCCTTTAGTGGGGATGGTGGCACGAGTGAAGGTGACTTTCATGAAGCGCTCAACACCGCTGCTGTGTGGGATTTGCCAGTAATATTTATCATAGAAAATAATGGTTATGGTTTAAGCACACCGGTAAATGAACAGTATCGTTGCAAGAACCTCGTAGATAAAGCTGCCGGCTACGGCATGGAGGGTGTGCGCATTGATGGTAACAATATTCTGGAAGTGTACGATACTATCAAAGGCGTGCGGGACTACTGTATCAAAAATCAAAAACCATATTTAATAGAGTGCATGACCTTTCGCATGCGGGGGCACGAAGAGGCTAGCGGCGTAAAATATGTGCCGGCTCAATTGTTTGAAGAATGGCAGGAGAAAGACCCTATTAAGAATTACGAAGACTGGCTATTGGCTGAAAAAATATTGACGGGTGCGGACGTGCAGGAGCTGAGAGCTGAAATTAAAACACATATTGAAGCAGAACTGAAGATAGCTTTTGAAACAGGAACCATTACCGTAAACAGCACAACTGAAATAAGCGATGTGTATGCCGCTACTCCTGAGGCAGAGCATACCATTGATAATAGTGAGCCAGACTTTGAAGCCGAGGGCACCGAGAAGAAATTTATTGCTGCGATATCAGAAGCGCTGCGGCAATCTATGGAAAAACATTCCCAGCTTATATTAATGGGGCAGGATATAGCAGGCTATGGCGGCGCATTTAAAGTAACAGAAGGGATGATGGACCTGTATGGCAAAGATCGGGTGCGCAATACGCCGCTTTGCGAGAGCGCCATTGTAGGAGCAGCTCTGGGGCTGAGCCTCGAAGGTTTTAAATCGATGATGGAAATGCAGTTTGGCGATTTTGCTACCGTTGGCTTCAATCAAATCATCAACAACCTTGCAAAAATTCATTACCGCTGGGGGCAAAATGCCGATGTGGTCATACGCATGCCTACCGGCGGCGGCGTAGGGGCTGGCCCATTTCATAGCCAGAGCAACGAAGC